>NZ_JBFBAT010000002.1:0-220060 GCF_040682375.1 Streptomyces sp. NPDC051214 | reverse complement strand
CGCTGTCCGCTCAGCGTCTGCGGGCGGCCCGCAGGCGCCGGGTGCCCACGACGAGTGCCCAGCCCCCGGCGAACAGCGCACCGGCGACGGCACTGACGCCGAGCAGGGCGCGGGGTCCGGTGGCGGCGAGTTCGAGGGCGCCGTCGGAGTCGGAGTGCGCACGCCCGCCGCCGCTGCCACCGCCACTGCCACTGTCGGTGCCGCTGCCGGTGTCGGGGGTTTCGCCCGAGCCGGTCTCAGCGCTGTCCGAACGGGAGTCCTCGCCGTCACCGTCGTCGATACCGAAGGGATAATCCTGCGACTCGCCCACCCAGTCGCCGTCGTCGGCACGGCGCTGTACGACCGCGGCGGAGATGACGGCGCGTTCGGAGTGGGCCTCTGAGGTGAAGGAGAGCCGCACCTTGACGGTGAGGGTCCGCCCCGCCTCGACCGTGAACCCGGGGAATCCGTCGTCGAAGACGCCGATGTTCTCGTCCCGGTCGGTCCGCTCGAACTTGACGGGCCGCCAGCGCGTGCCGTCATGGAACTCGAACTGGACCTGCCGGGGCCGTAGCTCGCGCTCTTTGTCGACGATGACGACGACCGGGTGGATGTTCCCGCAGACACCGCGGGTGGTGTTGTCCAACTCGACGCCCCACCGCCGAAAGCCGCCCCCGGCCTCGTAGTCCGCGGGCCCACCCCGAATCCGAGTCCCAATGGGAAAGCCTTGACCGTTGGGGTCGGAGCAGGTGGGGGGCTGGGCTGCGGTGATTGCCGCGGGCTGCTGTACGGAGACGCCAGCCGGCACCCGCTGCCCGACGACGACCGCCGCCGGCCCTGAGGCGGCAGCCACTGGGCCTGAGGCGGCAGCCACTGGAACCGCTCCGGGCGCGAGGGCGAGGACGGCGACGGCGACGGCTGCGGCGGCGATGCCGGAGGCGAGCGGGCGGCGGAGTCGCATGCGTGGCCTTTGCTGAGCGCGGAGCGGGCGGGAGCGGGAACGGGGCCATAAGACAGGGATCATGGCCCGCGAGACTGCCACGCCCCCACCCCACCCCCACCCACGCCACAGCCCCGCACGCCCGACTGGACCACGCAAGTACGCCCTATCAGCCGATATTCGGGTAATGGGGTTTCCGGGGTGTGCGCCGCCCTACCTCCGGCTACCTCGGCGTTCGAGAAGAAGCCGGGGCAGGGCAGGGCCCCCGGGCAACCACGGGGCGGACAGTCCTGAGATGCGGTCAGTCCCGGGATGCCGGCACGCCACGCGGCGCAGCCGCGTATGTGCCGCGAGCCGATGAAGCATCGGGGCTTCGGGAGACCTGCTAGACCGGGCGACTCGGTACACCGGGGACACCCGGGAGACCGGGAAAACCCGGGACACCGGGACACCCTGGAGGCCGGGAGGCCGGGAGGCCGGGAGGCCGGGAGGCCGGGAGGCCGGGAGGCCGGGAGGCCGGGAGGCCGGGAGGCCGGGAGGCCGGCGAGACCGGGAGACCGGGAGGCCGGGAGGCCGGCGAGACCGGGAGACCGGGAGGCCGGCGAGACCGGGAGGCCGGCGAGACCGGGAGGCCGGTGAGACCGGTGAGACCGGGAGGCCGGTGAGACCGGGAGGCCCGGGACACCCGGGGACACCGGGGAGGCCGGGGAGGCCGGGGAGGCCGGGGACACCGGGGACACCGGGAGACCGGGGGAGGCCCGGGACACCGGGAGGCCCGGGAGACCGGCGACAGGACCGCAAGCCCAGCCCCACCCCCACGCGAAAGCCGAGACCGGGGCAAAAGCCCACGCAGCCCAGGGACACGGCCACGCCACGCGGCGCAGCCGCGCATGTGCCGTCGCCACAGACGTACCGTCGCCCCAGACGTGCCGTAGCCGCAGACGCGCCGCAGCCCCAGACGTGCCGCAGCCGGATTGCAGGCAGAGGCGGGGGATCGCCCCTGCCTCCGCCCTCGTTGCCGAGGCCCTGCGCCCCGCCCCTGCGCCCCGCCCCTGGGCTCCGCCCCCCTACCCCCGCCCCACCGGAAACGCCACGTCCGCCCTGCCGAAGAGGGGGGCGAGGACCAGTTGGGCCGCGCCCTCCGCCACTGCTCGGTCGCCCCCGGGGGCCACCGCGACCGGGACCTCCGTGCCGCCGCCCCTCCTCGCGCGCTCGGTGACGACCGCGCCCACCCCCCGTACGAAGCGTTCCTCGTCGGCCAGGACCGCTCGGCCGCCGAGCAGCACGAGGTCGATGTCGAGCAGGCCGACCAGGTTGCCCGCCCCCACCCCCAGGACCCGCGCCGCCTCGTCCAGATCGCCCCGCGCCACCGCCGCCAGGCACAGCGCCTCGACGCAGCCGTGGTCGCCGCACCCGCACCGCGGGCCGTCCAGCTGGATCACCTGGTGGCCGAACTCGCCCGCCCCCGTCCGCGCCCCGCGGTAGAGACCGCCGCCCAGGACGAGGCCCGCGCCCAGGCCCGTACCGAGGTGCAGATACGCGAAAGACTCCGCCTCCCCGCCCAGCGCGAGGCCGAGCGCGGCGGCGTTGGTGTCCTTGTCCACGACCACCGGCAGCCCGAGCCGCCCGGCGAACACGTCCCGCAGCGGGAAGCCGTCCCACGCCGGAAACCCGGTCACGCGGTGCAGCACCCCGGCCGAGTGATCGAGCGGACCGGGCAGCGCGATGCCCACACCGAGCAGGCCGGAGCCGAGCGCGTCGGTGCCGAGCGAGTCGGTGCCGAGCGGGTCGGACCCGAGCAGGTCGGTGCCGAGCGCGTCGGTGGCGAGCAGGTCGGTGGCCAGCGCGTCGGTGCCGAGCAGGCCGGTGGCGGACCGCGCGATCTGCTTGGCATCGGCACCGGCATCCGGCCCCCCGGCCAGCCCCCGCACCACCTCCCCCACCACCCCCACCGCCACATCCACCACCGCCTCCGCACCGGCGGCGAAATCCAGCGGTGCCCGGCGTTCCGCGACCACGTGGCCCGTCAGGTCGGCGAGCACCGCCGTCAGCTCGTCGCGGTCCAGGTGGAGGCCTATCGCGTGGCCCGCGTCCGGGACGAGCCGCAGCAGCGTGCGCGGCTTGCCGCCCGTGGAGGCGCGCCGGCCCGCCTCCCCCACGAGACCCTCCGCACGCAGCCGCGCGGTGATCTTGCTGACGGCCTGCGGCGTGAGGCCCGTACGCTCGGCCAGTTCGAGACGGCTGATCCCGGCGTCGCCCGCCCTGCGCAGCAGGTCGAGCACGAGGGCGGCGTTGTGCCCGCGCAACGCGGGCAGGTTCACTCCGGCGCCCGCCCTGCGCCCGCCACCGGTGTTCTCGTCCCTCGCATCAGTGCTGTTCACACCCCCATTGTCGTACGCGCTTGCGCTTTGGCAACACCGTTGCTTAAGTGGAAACCATGACTGGTACAGGCACAGGCACAGGCTCCCCGCTACGCGTCGCCCTCATCGGATACGGCCTCGCGGGCTCCGTCTTCCACGCCCCGCTGATCGCCGCCACCGAGGGCCTCGTCCTCGACACGGTCGTCACGTCGAACCCCGAGCGGCAGGCGCAGGCCCGCGCCGAGTTCGGTGACGCGCTGAACTTCGCCGCCTCGGCCGACGACCTCTGGGCCCGCGCGGACGAGCTGGACCTGGTGGTGATCGCGTCCCCGAACAAGACGCACGTCGCGCTCGCGACGGCTGCCCTCAAGGCGGGCCTCCCGGTCGTCGTGGACAAGCCGATCGCGGGCACCGCAGCCGAGGCCCGCGAGCTCGCGGCACTCGCCGACGACCGCGGCCTGCTCCTCTCCGTCTTCCAGAACCGCCGCTGGGACAACGACTTCCGCACCCTCCAAAAGCTCATCGCCGACGGCGAGCTCGGCGACATCTACCGCTTCGAGTCCCGCTTCGAGCGGTGGCGCCCGCAGCCCAAGGGCGGCTGGCGCGAGTCCGGAAACCCCGAAGAGATCGGAGGTCTGCTCTACGACCTCGGGTCCCACGTCGTCGATCAGGCACTGGTGCTCTTCGGCCCCGCCAAGTCCGTGTACGCCGAGTCCGACGTCCGCCGCCCCGGCGCCGAGGCCGACGACGACACCTTCATCGCGATCACGCACGAGAGCGGCGTCCGCTCACATCTGTACGTGAGCGCCACCACCGCCCAGCTCGGCCCCCGCTTCCGTGCGCTCGGCTCGGCGGCGGGCTATGTGAAGTACGGCCTCGACCCGCAGGAAGCCGCGCTGCGCGACGGCAAGCGCCCGTCGAGCGAGGCCAGTTGGGGCGAGGAGCTCGAATGCATGTGGGGCCGCGTCGGCTCCGGCGAGTCCCCGCTGACCGGCGGCGGCGCCCCGGTCAAGACGCTGCCGGGCGACTACCCCGCGTACTACGCGGCCGTGACGGCGGCCCTCCGCGGCACCGGCCACAACCCGGTCTCCGCGCACGAGGCCGCCTCGGCGCTCGACGTCCTGGAGGCGGCGCGCCGCTCGGCCCGCGACGGTGTGACGGTGGTCGTATGACGACGCCCAGCAGCGCAACGCCCAGCAGCACAACACCCAGCAGCACAACGCCCGCCGCACCGACCGTGGACGAGCTCGAAGCACAGGAACTGCGCCTGGTCCTCCCCCACTTCACGTACGAGGACGCATGGGCGCTCGGCAGCCTCCTGGTCGAGCTGGCCCGTGAGCGCCAGGCTCCGGTGGCCATCGACATCACCCGCGGCGGCCAGCAGCTCTTCCACGCGGCGCTGCCCGGATCCACCCCGGACAACGACGCCTGGATCGCGCGCAAGCGCCGGGTCGTCGAGCGCTACGGCTGCTCGTCGTTCCTGGTCGGCACGCGTTTCCGCGCCAAGGGGACGACGTTCGAGGAGTCCTCGCGCCTGGACCCGGACGTGTACGCGGCCCATGGCGGCGCGTTCCCGATCGCGGTGCGGGGAGCGGGCGTGATCGGCACGGTGGTGGTCTCCGGCCTTCCGCAGGCGGCGGACCACGCGCTGGTGGTGGAGGCGCTGGAGCGGTTCGCGCCGTAGCGGCGCGGGGAACTGCGCGACCAGCCACAACGCACCCGCAGGTGGAGTCGGCGAGGGCCACGCCGACTCCACCCGGGGCACGAAGATTCCGCCCGCGCCCCCCGCCGCGCCCCCGCACCCGCACCCGCACCCGCACCCGAAGGGCTACGCCTGCTTCAGTTCCTGCCGCTGCCGGCCCAGCCCCTCGATCTCCAGCTCCACCACATCACCGGCCCGCAGATACGGCTTCGGCTCCGGCTGCCCCATGGCCACACCCGCCGGCGTACCGGTGTTGATGACGTCACCCGGGTACAGGGTCATGAACTGGCTGACGTAGCGCACCACTTCGGCCACCGGGAAGATCTGCTGGGCAGTGGTCCCGTCCTGCTTCAGCTCGTCGTTGACCCAGAGCTTCAGGGACAGCGCCTGCGGGTCGGGCACCTCGTCCTTCGTCACGAGCCACGGACCCAGCGGGTTGAACGTCTCGCAGTTCTTGCCCTTGTCCCACGTACCGCCGCGCTCGATCTGGAACTCGCGCTCCGACACGTCGTGCGACACCGCGTACCCGGCGACGTGCGCGAGCGCCTCCTCGTCGGACTCCAGGTAGCGCGCGGTGCGCCCGATGACGATCGCGAGCTCGACCTCCCAGTCGGTCTTGACCGACTTGCGCGGTACGAGCACGGTGTCGTCCGGTCCGACCACCGTGTCCGCGGCCTTGAAGAAGATGACGGGTTCGGTGGGCGGCGTGGCCCCGGTCTCGGCTGCGTGGTCGTGGTAGTTGAGCCCGATACACACGACTTTCCCGATGCGGCCCACCGGCGGCCCGACCCGCAGCCCCTGCGCGTCGAGCACGGGCAGCTCGCCCGCATCGGCGGCGGCCCGGACCCGGTCGAGGGCGGCCGGGTCGGCGAGCAGCGCCCCGTCGATGTCCGTGACGGTCCCCGACAGGTCCCGCAGCGCGCCCTCGGCGTCGAGCAGCGCCGGGCGCTCGGCCCCCGCCGTACCGACTCGCAGCAGCTTCATGGTCATTCTCCCTTGGTCGAGCGCGCCCACTCACATCGGAGGATTGGAAGATCCTCCAAGGTCGGTGTCCATCCCGCAAGACCCTGTTCACGGACCGGACCGTTACCCGGCGGTAGCCAGCGCTCCGGCGCCGTACGGCATGTCCCGGTAGAGCACGGCACGCTCGACCGCGCTCCAGGTGGTGGAGGTGACCACGTACAGCGCGGCGGCGAGCGGGACAAAGGCCACGGTGAACAGAGTCATGAACGACATGAAGGGCATGACCTTGGTCATCGCACTCATCGCGCCCATACCGGGCATCTGCTGCCCCGCGCCACTCTCCGTAGCCGCGGACGCGGCCATCTGCGCCTTCGTACGCCGGAAGTTGAAGGTCGCGACGGCGGCCACGATCGCGAAGAGGCCGAGATAGACGAGCCCCTGCGCCCCGAAGACCCCGCCGTCGGAGAGCGCGTCGGCCCACCGGCCGCCGAGGGGCGCGTCGAAGAGCTTGTGCTGAAGCAGCGCGTTGGCTTCACCGCCGATGCTCGAGCTGGAGAACAGGTGGTAGAGCAGGAAGAACGCCGGCAGCTGGAACAGGCTGGGCAGGCACCCGGAGAGCGGCGAGACCTTCTCCGCGGCGTGCAGCTCGAGCACCGCCTTCTGCAGCTTCTCGGGGTTCTTGGCGTGCTTCTTGCGCAGCGCGGCGATCTGCGGCGAGAGCTTGGCGCGCGCCTTCTGACCACGGGCCGAGGCCCGCGACAGGGGGTGGACGAGGAGTCGTACGCACGCGGTGAAGAGCACGATGGCGGCGGCCGTCGCGGAGGCGTGGAAGAGCGGGTCGAGAAGGTCGGCGAGGGAGCCGACCAGGTCAGCGAAAGTGGACATGAAGCCGGAGAAGAAACCGGACATGGAGAAGCCCTCCGAGGGTCTCGTCGTGCCGAGGAAAAGGGGCGGATGCTCTTTTCGGCGTGACGGCCCACGAAGGGAGGAGTCGGTTTTCCGTGCTCCCTACGCGGCCGTCATGACGAGACGACCCGGTGCTCGGGGCCGCCTGCGCCCGGAGGCGTCGGGATCGCGCTGCGGCAGGAAGGCCGTGCGCTTCTCGCGGTCGCGGATGGCGGTACGCACCCGGGCGTGAGGCACGGGGAGCGCGCAACGCGCGGCGATCAGGGAGCAGAGGGCGAGCGCGGAGCCCGCGGCGGCGGTCGCGGCGAGCGCGACGGCGGCGGTGAGGCTGCTCGCGTCGAGGAGGACGACCTCGACGAGGAGGAAGAGGAGAAGTCCGGTGGGCCGAAGGGCGGCTTTCCAGCTACGGATGATGTCCCGCACGACTCCGCTCGCCCTCCTCTCCGTTGCGACGTAGCGCGTACTGCCCGTTATAGCGGTATCGCGTACTGCCCGTTATACAGGATGCGTTTCTCCCGAGGGAGGGGCACGGGTACTCAGCGGGGGTGCATGGACCGCAGCTTCCCCCACACGACGAGCCGGTACTTGGAGGTGTACTCGGGGGTGCAGGTGGTGAGGGTGATGTAGTAGCCGGGATCGCTGTACCCGTGCCGGGCCTTGACCTCGCTGCGTGGAACCGGGCGGATGACTCCGCTGTCCCGGGCGGAGGTCTGGCCGAGGGTCTTGTCGACGACGTACGTATAGACGGCCCGCTCGGTCTCGACGACGAGCTCGTCCCCGTGCCTGAGCCGATTGATGCGCCGAAAGGGCTCCCCGTGGGTATTGCGGTGCCCGGCGAGCGCGAAGTTCCCGCCCTGACCGGGCTGGGCGGTGCGCGGGTAGTGCCCGACGTACCCCTTGTTGAGTACGCCGCTCTTGCTGATCCCCTCCGCGACGGGCACCCGTATCCCGATGCGGGGAATGCGGAGGACGGCGTAGGCCTGGTCCCAGTCGGGGGTGGGGGCGGGTCGGGGCCGCCGGGCCTGCCCGGAGGCTTCACCGGCGCCGTCGTCGGCACCGCGGTCCGCGGCACCTGAGTGGAGGCCGGGCTCCTCGGCAGCGGTGCTCGGCGGGTCAGAGACGTCAGAGGTCTCAGAAGTGTCAGAGGCGGAGGAGCTCCCCCACTGCTGCTCAAGGGCCTGCACCTGGCGCTCGGCGCCTTCGCGGGCTTGCCGATTGGTCCACCAGAGCTGATGGACGACGAGGAGGAGCAGCACGAGCCCGCAGGTGACGGCAGCTTCGGCACCACCCCACAGGAGCCGGGCCGCAGGCCCCCGCCGCCCCCTTGGCCCCCGCCCCCGGCGCCCCTGCACGACAACAGGAACCGTCCGCACCCGCACCCGCCCCCGCCCCTGCTCCCGCACGCCGGCACCTCCTCCCAAGAGGGCGGCAGGTTAAGCCCAAGGCCGACAACTAGCCATGCCGACGAGGCCACGGCCCCACAAAAGCGCGGCGGCCTCGCTCACCCCTCTCCGCCCTGATCTGCACGGCAACCCTCCTGCAACGCCCCCACTCGGCAGTACGGTGTCCCGTATGCGCCCCGACACGCCTGCCGACCACATCGCCGAAGCCGAGCGCCTGGAGCGGACCGCCGGCTTGTACCCCGAGGACACCGAGCACCTGCTGCTCCAGGCCGCGGCCCACCTGGAACTGGCGGGCGAACGCGACCGCGCGACCACGCTCTACGACCGCCTGCTGGCCCCGGACGCCCCGCACCCCGCGTCGGCGCCGACCCTCATCCGCGCCCTGAAGGCCTCGAACCTCTGGGAGTACGGACACGAGGCGGAGGCAAGGGCGATCATCGACGGAGTCCGGGCGGCGACGCCCCGCGACCCGGCGCCCTGGGTGATCGTGGCGGAGTCGCTGGAGGCCCACGACGAACTGACCCAAGCCCAGGAAACCTTCACCCAGGCACTGGACCTCCTGCTGGGCACCGCGTCGACCCCGTCGTACGACCAACGCCCGCTGCTGTTCGGCCGCCACAGGGTGCGCCGCCTGCTGGGCGCGGAGCACGACGCGTGGGACGCGCTGGCGGACGAGATCTCCACGTCCCCGGTCTCCTTGGACGAACTGCACGACCCAAAGCGAATCTGGTCCCTGGGCTCGGACAACCCCGCGGAACTACGAGCAGAGATCTCCCGTATCCAGGCAGAGTTGGGCTCATACAGGGAGGCACTCTCCCGCCCGTTCCCGGTAGCGGTCCTGCACTGGCCGGCACAGGAACTAACGGAACTCCTGACGGCGTACCCCAGCCTGGAATCGGAATACCCGTCCCAGGAGGCCCACTTGTCGACGATAGAGGAATCGCTACGCGAACTCTCAGCCTCGGGCACCCCCAACCTGGGAATCGTCACAGGCACAGTCCCCTCCTACGAGGCTTTCGCAGCCTCAGAGGGCACGGCCCCGACGGACGCGTCCCTACTACCGCAGTACGCGACGACGCTGGCGGCGCGTGGGCGTGCGGTGGGGTGGCCACCGGAGGCGGGGGCGGCTTGCTGGTGCGGGTCGGGGAGCAGCTATGGGGAGTGCCACGGGGGCGACACAGCCTGACCATGCCTCCAGGGATTGGGAGTTCAGGCAAGGACTGGCTCCCGATCACAGATCGCCCTGACGCCCGGTAGTAAGAGACGAGAGTGCTGTGAGTACCGCGAAACCGTCCTCGCCGGCTGTCTCCGCCAGAATGAGTCGCCAGGCCAGACGGGACACCGCACCCGAAGTGGCGGTGCGCCGTCTGCTGCACGCCTCAGGACACCGCTATCGCCTCAATGAGCGCGTTCCAAACATGCCTCGCCGGACAATTGATATCGCCTTCACCCGCGCCAAGGTGGCTGTCTTTCTCGACGGCTGCTTCTGGCACGGCTGCCCTGAGCACTCGACGCAGCCCAAAGCGAATGCCGACTGGTGGCGGCAGAAGCTCGACCGCAACATCGCACGAGACCTGGAGACAAGCGAACACCTGGCCGAATCAGGATGGATCGTTCTAAGGTTCTGGGAGCATGAGGCGCCTGACAGGGTGGCCGAGCAGGTGGCAGCGACCGTAGAGCGGCGGCGCCACCCGGAGCGGTCACGAAGCAACGAGGGAGAGCAGTGAGCGGCTTAAGGTTCGTGGACGTTTGCTCGGGTGGTGGGGGTCTGGCACTGGGCTTGGAGCAGGCAGGTTTCGAGCCGGTGTTGCTACTGGACGACAAACCAGTGGCCCTCGAGACGCTACGAACCAACAGGCCGACGTGGAACGTACTGAGAACGGACCTCCTGGATTTCGACCCGGTCGACCATCAGGAGACCTACGACGTTGACTTGCTGTCCGCCGGCCTCCCTCGGGTCAAATCCTCAGCAACAGCGAAGCGCGTCGAGACCGGAATCGAACTTGAGCTGCTCAAGGCCACCGTTCTCCTCGCGCACGCCGTGCAACCACGCGCCCTGCTCATCGAGAACGTCCCGGGCCTCGTCGACGCCGAGGCATTCGAGGAGGTGCGCTCCTTCATTCAGGGAGAACTTGACCACCTCGGCTACAAGTTCCACTGGTTCGTCCTTAATGCGGCCGATTTCGGCGTCCCTCAGGACCGCAAGCAGGGTGTACTCATCGCATTGAGAACCCAGTACTTCGACGGCTTTCAGGTGCCCGCTCCGACCGTGGACCGGCACATTGTGGTGGGCGAAGCACTTCATGCCTCGATGTCCGCGCGAGGCTGGACGGGCGCCGCCTCGTGGGCGACTCAGGCAGACCAGGTCGCGCCGACCCTGGTGGGTGGATCGGAGAAACGCGGAGGCGCCGATCTCGGGCTGACCGGTACCAAGGAAGCATGGGCTCGAATGGGCATCAACGGCAACGCTCTTGCCGACGAGGTCCCCGGACCGCAGGGGATCCAGGAATCGGATACTTCCGGCTCCCCTTTGAAGAAGATCACGGTGGAACAAGCGGCGATCCTTCAGTCTTTTCCCACCGACTGGGTCTTCGCAGGCAAAAAGACGGCTCGCTACCGGCAGATCGGCCACGCCTCGCCGCCGCCCGTCGGCAAGGCACTGGGCAAAGCGGTGGCCGCGGCCCTGCAAGCCTGACCACCCACCGGTAGCCATCGATCGACTTGCAACACAGGCATGAGCATCACCTGCCGCCGGCTACACTTCGATCCCATGACCCCCGCGCATCCGAATCCGCCCCAGCCTGCAGATTTCCGCATTGTGGACCTGTTCGCGGGACCTGGTGGTCTCGATATCGCAGCCACGATCATGGGAGTGGAGAGTGTAGGGGTCGAGTGGGACGACGCCACACGGGCCACACGTACAGCGGCACAACTGCTGACGACCGAGGAGAAGGACGTTGCGGCCCTAGGTCCTTGCGACGCCCAGGTCAAGGGCGCGAACGTACTCACCGGCGGCCCGCCGTGCCAGACGTTCTCCGTCGCCGGGAACCGCGAGGGACACAAGGCTCTGGAGGACGTGCAGCGGCTGGCCACACGCTTGGTGCGCCCCAATGACCTGGTGACCTTTGAGACTGTCTGGAAACAAGTCAAGGCCGAGACCGACGCCCTGTCGGACAACCGCACCGGACTCGTGCTCCAGCCGCTGCGCTGGATCATGGAAGCCAAGCTCAGGCGCAAAGAGCCTTACAAGGTCGTCGTACTCGAGCAGGTACCCACCGTCCTACCGGTGTGGAAGCACTATGCCGAGCTCCTCAAAACGATCGGTTACGCCGCTGCCGCCCACGTGCTGCACGCCGAAACGTTCGGTGTTCCTCAGACCCGTCGACGCGCCGTGCTGATCGCTCAGTACGCTCCGGGAAACGAAGACATGGACGTCGAGTTTCCTCGACCGACCCATCAGCGCTACCGCCCTGGAGTGGAACGGCTTCCCGAGCAAGGGGCCGCTGACAGGCATCCTCAACAGGAGACCCTGGATCAGGGTCGGCAGGAAGTGCTGTTCACCGACCCGGACAGCACCACGCCGATCACCCGGTGGACCGCGATGCAAGACGTGCTGCATGACCGGCCTCGAGACTTCGAAGTGGTCTCCAACTACGGCTCGGGCGGTGACCCCAAGAAGCGCGGCCGTCGAACGTCCGAGGAGCCGGCGGCAACAGTCACCGGCAAGATCCGGCGCAACCGTGTCTTCCTCCTGAAGGAGACGAAGTCGGGCACGAAGGAGATCGGCGAGGAGCTGGAGCGGCTGACCGCGAAGGAAGCGGGACTGCTCCAATCGTTCCCCGCGGCGTACCCGTGGCGCTCGACCGACGTGGCCCAACAGATCGGCAACGCCATTCCGCCCCGTCTGTCCCTGCACATCCTGAGCTGCGCACTCGGTTTCGGGCCGCCGGAAGGAAAACTCTTCGAGGCACTTGAGGAGTGGCAGCCCCCGGCCGTCGACGAACCCGCCGAGAGCACCTGACGGTCCGGGGGTTCAGGGACCGGTCAGACGCTGCTTTCCTCAGCTGCTTCCTTCCCACGTACCGGCGCGTCCGCGAAGAGTTCCGCAAAATAGTCAGCCAACGCCTCCACCGAGTCGTCCGGAGCCTGCTCCTCGTCCGGCCCCTCCGGAAGCATCCTGCGGGGCACCGCAGGCGCCGATTCGGCAGCATCGATCCACTCACGCAGCGGCCCCGCATCGCGTATGACGTCCGGGGCAATGACGTCGTACATCAGGGTGGCCGCGGACGTATTGACGGCGCGTGCCAGGGCGTTGACATCACGGCCGGTACTCACGGTGCCGCGCTCGAGCAGACGCACCATCGCCAAGGCCGTGGGCCGGTGATCAATGGCGTCGAGACGCAGCGCGGTGTTGAGCATGTCCTGGTTGGTGCAGGCAGCCACCACAGGGCTGTAGTCGGAACCGTTCCTGAACAGTTCGGCTGCCCACCACAAGCGAGCGAAGGCCTGCGTGTAGTGCGCACCGCGGAAGCGAGTGGCCGCGACCTGCGGTGTCTTTCCCTCCTTGGGTTCCGACATGTGGCGCCAGACGACGTAATCCGGGGCGACTCCAAGAGCCAGGTAGTTCCACAACTTCCTGTCCGCAGCCTCTCGACGGCTGAGTCGCAAGGTGGCATGGAGCCGCGTGGCCAGCCAGGCGTCGGCCTGGGTCACCTTGGCGTCGCGGTACGCGTGCATGGTGTCATCGACAAGGTCGCGTACCGGATGCAGGGCTGCCCGGGCATCGTCTCCAGACATTGGCTCGGAAACCTTGTTGAGCGCAATGGCGGGGACGTCCTCCTTCCCGGCGAGCAGCCCTTCTGTGAGGTACTGGGCAGCATTGAGATCGGACAGCAGCGCCAGGCGTTCCGGCAGGTGAGACGGCTTGTGGGTCATGCGTCGTTCCCTTGGTGCAGTCGGTCCAGACCTCGAATGGTGGTGGACAGGGCCTTGGGGACATCAGCTCTACGCGTGGCTGCGAAGTGGATACGGGGCTGAAGATCGATCCACCCGGATGCTCCGGTACGGCGCCGATGCACCTCACGCAACGCTTCCTCGAGAGGGCGATCGGGAACGACGTCCGGAAGCATCTCGCGGAGCACTTCGCCCCGCCAATCGTGTGGAAAGAGCGGCGTACCGTCGTCCTCTACTTCCAGATCACCGATGGCGGTGTGAAATACGGCGGTCCAGACGTCCGTGCACATCTGGGCCAGCAACAGATCGCGGACCAGGCCCTCCTCCGAGGACCCGTTGCCGCCTACCAATTCGGTGATGCCTTCGAAGTCGATATTCACGTGTACGGCGGGCAACTCGCCGGACGTGTCCACAATCCAAGGCACCTCCTTGAAGGGGCGTAGCCACTCCGGTCCCTCACGGAAACCGACCTCGATGACATCGAGCTCACGCTGCCGCAGGGGCGCCTTGGACGCCAGATCGACGATCCACTCCCTCTCGGATGTGGCGATGACACGTCCCGGCACGCCATCGACCGTGGCCATCACATGAACGGTCAGTGCGGCTCGGTCCAGATGGTCGGCACGCCACAGGTCCAGCGTGCCTGTCCATTCTCTTCGACCCTCTGTCCGTGACTCCAGAACGACTGCGGTCCGTGCATTGGTTGCCTTCTCGGTCAGGACTGCAGCGACCGACACATCGCACCAGTACCCGTTGGATTCCGTGGCGCCGGCCGGAATGGTGGCCGACAGTTTGAGACGGGCGCTCTCCCAGTCGTCCCGCTCCGCCCGGCCCAGCGCAACTACCTGCTCGACGACCGAGAACGCCTTGGTGTCGAGCGGCTCGCGGCTCTCACCGGGTACCTTCACTTCCACGGATGTCACGCGCAACGACACGGCACCGCTGAGCCGCCTATACGGGTAGGCCTTCATGCCTTGTCCCCCTTGTCCGTCCGGAGTTCGACGACAAGGCCGGTGAGCGTCGCTCGCACGGGATGACTCGATACGTCGGTGACGCCGCTGAAGACGGCAGTCCTTGCGCCGGGAGTGAAGTGCAGTGCCCCGTCGATCAGTTCACAGTTGTGGACGGCTGCGAGTTCCGACCAGGCCACCAGGGGGCGGGGCCCCGATCTCACGTCCAGTTTGGCGACCGGCACAAGGTGCCAGGCCTCGCCCCCACGTGGCACCTTCACTTCCGCCGTGATACGCCACGCACCGTCGGCTCCGACTTGTGCGTCCAGTTCGTCCAAAGTGGGAAGACCAGCCGTGGCCGAGGCCCGAGCCGGGCGTTTGCCACCGACTGCCAGACGCTTACGCAGTCGATCGGTGCCCGCGCGTTGCCTCTCCTTGGGCACTGCCACGAGCGCACGCACCGCATCGTTCGCCTCGCGTGTCAGATGGCCGATCCGTCGGTACGCGGAAGGCGAGTACTGCATACGCAGCTCTTCCGTCTGTCCCCACTTGTCATGCTCGGGGGGCTCAGAGGCGCGCAAGAATGCCTCGGCCTCATCGGCGAAAGGAGCATCCTCACCCGCAGCGCGCCCGGCGAGAAGCACCGCCTGGAACGGGTCGGTACCCAAACCCAGGCCCGGGACGGACTTCGCCCTGACCGTCATCCGATTGCCACGCATCATGGTCACTGTGTTGTGTGGCAGGGCGTCCTCATCGTCAGCTTTTGTCACCAGGAGGACCGCTCGATGCTCACCGCCGCTCCTTCGGCCCTCCCGACCGGGCACGTTCAGCGGAACCGTCGTCATGGCCACCTGGCCCGACTCTGTCAGGCGCTCTACCGTCGTACCTTCCAGGAAAGCTTCAAGCGCGCGGGTCCGCGAGGGCTGGGCGGCGCGGGGATCGACCCGCTCCTCCGCAATGATCTCCATACCGTTACGCAGCGTCCGTACCGAAGCCTCAAGCAGCGGCTGACGGTTCCCACCCGTGGTCATCGCAGCCCAGAAATTTCGCCCAAGAGCCTGAACGAGGCGCTTGTGCATGCGATGCACGCTGTCGTCATCCTCAGTGCCGTCGCCTTCAGACGCCGAGGAGGGATCAGCCAGGCTCGCCACGTCATGTGCGCCCACGATCAGGAAAGAGGTACCGGGTTCGCTGCTCTCCCGTGTGAGGTGCAGGCGCTCGACCGTCTCCTCGCCGGCCCACCACGAACGGGCGACTTCCTCACCTTCCACGTCAGGGTCCGGCCGACCCAGCCATGCGGGCCCGGCCCAGTGTCTGCCGTCGACCTCGCGCCACGGGAGGTCGAGCCGCCCGATGAGCCGTCGCTCGGTCCGACCTTCGTGCGGTTCGGACAGAGTGGAGTTGATGATCACAAGGCCGAGTCGACTGGTCGCCCAGAGTGTCGCCTTGCCGAGTCCGTAAGAACCACCGGCGCTGCTTGCGGACTTGTGACTGTCGAGCTGCCGTCGAACAACAGCGGCGAACCGACCCGTCTCATAGTCGTCCCCGGTCAGGCCGGACGCGTTGTAGTCATCGACTCGCAACAGCACCAGTCTGTCCCGCGTGTACATCTCATGCAGTCCGGCAGCGATGACTCTTCCAACCTTCTGGTCCTGCGCCGCCGCCGCCTCGTAGTGCGGGAAGAGCTCATCCCAGCGAATCGCCTCACGGAACCGTGCGAGATTCTCGCCTGTCAGTTCCTCAAGCGTGTATCGAACACGAACCGGTTGGCCGTGCTCGGTGAGGCGCTCGTCGAGGCTGTTCTGAGTCGCTTCGCGAGCCAGAACTCCCACATCGGCTTCGAAGGCAAAGGCCGCGGCGTTGCCGAAGTCGCGGCCTCCATCGGCGTAGGCCGGACGGTGACACCAGGTGACGGGCCGACCGACGAGGGTGTCCGTGGTGCGGCTGTGGATCGTTCCCAGATCCGTACCGAGAGCATCCGCGATCTTCCTGATGGTTTCATCACGAGGCGTGGCACGCCCGGTGATCCAGGCCGAGACGGCGGCACGAGTCACACCCACCGACTCCGCCAGCTCCGTCTGTGTCTTCCTGGCTCTCTTCAACTGGCGGGCCAGCCAGGGCCCGAAGTCTTCTCCACCGTCCACGGCGACCTCTCCTCAGCTGCTGCCAGCGTTGCGGAGCACAGCCTACCAGCAGCATTTGACATCACAGGGTTTTGTACAACACTGGTTGACAGTGACCGAGCGACGGTCGAAGGTATCGGCAGGGCCTAATGCGAAATTTGGACCTTAAAGATACCTAATGCCCCAATCGTACGGTCGGGGGGTTCCTTTCCTGCGGACGTCCCCGAGGGGCCCCGGAGGGGAATGAACCGGTCTCCCCCGTTCCACATCACGTCCGTCAAAGCCATTGCAGATAAGCCGAGTTCACCCCTAGAGTTCGATTTCTCTCAACCGCCCCACGGGAATCACCTGTCGAGAGGGCTTATTTCTCATGCCTTCCCCCGTTGGAACTCTGAACTGCGCGCCACCTCAACCGCCCGCCAGCACGTTTCAACGGATCGAGAATTCCTGTGCCCGAAAAGTTCGAGAACGAACCCTCCCTCAAGCTCATGCGTTGGATCGTCTCTCAGTACGACGCCCGCGAGGGTAAGAAGGACCGGGAAGAATTTCTGGCCGAGCGGCAGATCACCCACGGAGTCATCCGGACGTATCGCAGGCTGCTCGAAATCGTCGACCGCAGGAAGGTTTCTCCCCCGAACGGTGCCGGTAGCGCCCGCCATCACGGACCCCGTCGCCGTACCCGGCGCATTCGGACCGGACCTCCCGGACATCCCGGCGCCAGTAGCCACTCGCCCGGGAACCGTAGCCCCCGCACCCACGTCACCGTCATCATCATCGACTTCGATCTGCCGTAATCCGCACCGAGTTGCCAGCCCACAGGGCTATCGTCGTCGAGAGAGCCGGTCGCGCGTCATGCGGCGCGGCCGGCCTCCCGCGCCTCCTCCTGTTCCGCCCTCAGTCACAGAAACGGAAATACCGTGAGCCACCTCAACTCGGCGGACACCGCGGAGTCCTCACCCGTGATCAAGAAGGTCGTCGAGCAATCCAAACGGGTGCTGGAGACCTACCGTGTCGACCCGGGACTGATTCAGGAACATGCGAACGGCGAACGGCGGATCACCCAAGGTGGTTACGGAGATCGGCAACTCTTCGAACTGATTCAGAACGCGGCGGACGAAATCGCGAACGAACCCGGCGGTAGCGTTCATTCCGTTCTCACCGGAACTCATCTCTACTGTGCGAATGAAGGGACTCCGGTCACTCCAGAAGGCGCTGAAACCATCCTTCGGATGAGCGTCTCGAAAAAACGTGGCGGTCAGATCGGGCGCTTCGGCGTGGGAGTAAAATCCGTTCTCGCGATCACTGACACGCCTCAGTTCTTCAGCAAGTCAGGCAGCTTAGAGTTCGGATTCGGTTTTGATCGCGACTGGGCTTTCTCACGAATCAGCGAGGCATGTGGGGAAACTGTCGGGGAGGAACTCGAGGCTCCCGTTCTCCGTATGGCCCGGCCTCTCGATGTCGCCACAGAGCGAAGAGACGACCCCGTACTCGACGAACTCCTCGGCTGGGCGACCACGGTTGTACGTCTCCCCCTGCTCGGCGGAGCCGCCGGGCGGCTTGCCGGTGACATGCACCAGGGCCGCAAGGACGACACGCGGAAGGAATTCCCGGCGCGGTTCCAACTCTTCTCCCACCACGTCGGAACCGTGGTACTCGAAGACCGCCGTGCGATGCCCCCCGTTCGTCGCGTCATCAAAGTCGAGCACGAGGGATTCCGCCACACGATCCACGAGCAACGCACGGGGCAGCAGGCGTCACGTACCGATTGGAAGGTGTTCACCCACGCGCACCGTCCCACCGAGGCGGCCCGCCGCAGTGCCGGCGAGATGCATGACCGAGGGACCATCGACATCGCTTGGGCCGTGCCGGCTTACACCGGCGACAAGTTGCTGACCGCTCCGCGGGGACGAGGGGAGTTCTGGTCGTTCTTTCCGACCAAATATCCCATGACGTTGAGCGGAGCTCTGAACGGCGCTTGGAAGACCAATGAGGACAGGCAGAACCTGCTCGATGCGAGTCCTTTCAACGAAGAGATCATTCAGGTCGCGGCCCGCCTGGTCGTGGACTCCCTGCCGCACTTGGCACCTGCACAGGACCCGGGCGCCTACCTACCGCTGCTCCCCGGTCGGACCAAGGAGTCCGAAACTCTCAACTGGGCCGACCAGCAACTGACCGAAAAAATCTGGGAGATGGCAGCGCAGCGCCCCTCCCTCCCCGACCAGGACGGGATCCTGCGTATCCCCCGGGACCTTCGCCTCCACCCGGACCTGGGTAAGCGCGGGAAACTCCAACTGCAGTGGTTGGAAATGTGGAACGCCTATCCAGGGCGCCCTTCCGACTGGATCCATCCTTCGGTGGAAGCGGCGGAGATCCGATCGGGCAAGGTCGAGCACATCCTGTCGGCGGCCAAGTGGGAACGTGCCACGGTCCGGGAGTGGCTGGAGGCGCTTGTAGCCGATGGATCGGCCGATGCCTCGGCTGTATCGATACGGATCCTCGCAGACATGATCAAGGACTCCTCTCCCTTCGCCGACGAAGCCCGAACAGCGCGCATCGTGCTGACCGAAGAACACGGCATGGTGCCGCCGGTCGCGGGAAAGGTCTTCCGGCGAACAGTCCAGGACGGTCTCAAGGACGACCTCGTCTATGTCGATCCCAAGCTGTCGGAAAACATGCCCCTCTACTCGGCCCTCAACCTGATCGGCATCCGCGAAGCGGACGCGCGGGGGCGATTCGTCGGAGTGCTGGACCAAGGGTTCGATCACTACTCTGCCCAGGACTGGACCCGATTCTGGGAACTGTTCCACACTGCAGGCGGCAGCCACGTCTCTGCCGAAGTGCGTAGCCGCGTGCCCCTTCCTCTGGCGACCTTGTTCGTCCGCACCAAGGACGGCCACTACCACCGGATGCAGGACTGCATGATCCCCGGCCCGGTGGTACCGGCCGACGGCTCACGTGACGCCTCCGTGGCGGTGGACATGTCCTTCCATTCCGACGACATGGCCGTCTTCCGCGAGTTCGGACTACTGGCTCACCCGACCGGCGGGTGTCGACCGGAAGGCGAGCCATGGTTCGACGAGTACCGCACGGCAGTTTTCGACAGCTACTGCCGAAGCCTCGACAGCAAAGCCAGCCGCCCGACGATCTCCCGACTCAAACTCGAAGGCGCGGCTGTCGGCGGCCCGTTGCATTTGCTGCCGAAACTCTCGGACGAAGGAAAGGCTGCCTTCGTCAAGGCTCTCCCGGACGAATCCGTCATTGATGTCTGGACCAGGCAGATGGGTGCGCAAGCCACCACCCGCAAGGCCGTCGTCTCCCCACTGCGCTGGATGGTGCGCCGTCATGGACTCGTCGCGACGTCGAAGGGCATCGTAAGACTCGCGGACGCGGTGGGACCTCAACTGGGCGCCTACAGCGATGTGTTGGCCGTCGCCGATATCAGCCCGGAGAAGGCGCGCAAACTCCACCTTCCGGTGGTGGTGGACGACGTACCGGAGGCTCAATGGGAAGCGCTGATGCAAGAGCTCCTCCGAAGTGAGGACGACGTCTTCGTCGGCCACACCTACGTGATGCTGACGCGTCTCCAAGTCGCCTTCCCCGAGAACTCCCTGACTCGGTGTCGCATCGGGGCGGAGTGGAGCACCCGGGAGGACGGCGAGATCGCCGTGGCCGCCACGCCCGAGGAGTACAAGGCTCTTCGGGCCGAGCAGCTCCCGGCCCTCCTCGCAGGCACTCCGGAGAATGCTGAGCTGATGACCGGCCAGTGGGGCATGCTGCGCTATTCCGACGTCATCAGTAAAGAGACACGGCACGCGGCTTCCGCGGAATCCATCCCCTTGCGTGACGCATTCCCCACACTTCGACAGAGGTTGGGGAACTCGATCAACAACTACGACCTGCAGCATTGTTCGGAGCTGGAGGAGGTTGTGCGTACTCCGAACGGAATACGCACAACCCCCCTGAAGAGTGCGCTGCTTGGCACCACGGTGCTCGTTCTCGCCTCCGCGGACCGGATTGCCATCCTCAACGCAGCCGACCGAGAACTCCGCTGGGGGTTGGGCGAGTCCGGGTGCCGAGCAGTGCTCGAAGCGCAGCAACGGCAAGAGCAGGACCAGCAACTACAGGAGTCACTCCGAGCCGTGCGCGAGGCAACGTCCGTAGTGGAGAAGCTGGAGTTGCTGGTCGGTGCCGATTCTCTACAGGCAGGTCTTCCTGCCGGCCTACTGGCCAGTGAGCAGGCCGACCTGGGCGGCGCCGCACCGTCCGCTCAGCGCATCGCACAGATGGCGTACAACGCACACGGCGACGGAGTGCTGCAGGTACACGTGAAGGACCTGGCAGCTGCATATCCCAGCCACGCCCCCTCGTCATTCACCGGCGCGACCCCCGCGGTGAAGTTCGTCTCCGATCTTGGCTTTCCCGACTCCTTCGCCGGCGTTCGCACTCCCCCACTGGCACCCCGACTCGACGTCGACGGCCCCACGGAGTTCCCGCGACTCCACGACTACCAGGAGCGCCTGGCTTCCAACGTCTTCGCCATGTTGGACCGGCTCTCCCCGCAGCGCGGCATGCTGTCCTTGCCCACCGGCGCGGGCAAGACGCGTGTGGCCTCCGAGGCGGTCATCCGCTGGATCAAGCAGGACGGGCAGCTCGGCGGTCCGATCCTGTGGATCGCCCAGACCGAAGAGCTGTGCGAACAAGCTGTGCAGAGCTGGCAGTTCGTCTGGTCCAAAGTGGGTGCCGAGAGCCCCTTGGCCATCAGCAGACTCTGGTCGTCGAACGAGGCCGGGCCCGTCGCCGACCGCCCGCACCTCGTCGTGGCGACGGACGCCAAACTGCGCGTCACCCTCGACACTCATGCGTACTCCTGGCTCCGCAAGGCGTCCCTGGTCATTGTGGACGAGGCGCACATGGCCATCGCGCCGCAGTACACGGAGATCCTCGGTCTGCTCGGTCTGACTCACTCCCGTACCGATCGCCACCTGCTGGGTCTGACCGCGACGCCCTTCCGCAATACCAATGTCGAAGAGACCCAGCGACTGATCCAGCGATTCGGCGGCCGTCGTTTGGACGACGGCATTTTCAGCTCGGGCGACCCCTACGCCGAACTGCAAGAACTCGGCATGTTGGCCCGAGTGACGCACAAGGAACTAGCGGGCGGTTCAATCGAGTTGACCCGCGACGAGCAGGAACGCGCTACTCAACTGAGCGTTCTCTCCAAGGCCGCTGAACAACGCCTGGCCGACGACAACGACCGCAACCGACGCATCATCGACGAGATCCTCGACATGCCCAAGAACTGGCCTGTCCTGGTCTTCGCCACGTCCGTCGGTCACGCCAAGTTCCTCGCGGCAAAGCTCAACGACAAAGCCATCACCGCCGCGGCCGTCGACTCCACGACCTCTTCCACCGAGCGCCGACGACGCATCGACTCCTTCCGGCGGCGACAGACCCGCGTCCTCACCAACTACGGGGTCCTCACCCAGGGATTCGACGCCCCCGCCACCCGCGCAGTCGTCGTGGCACGACCCACGTACAGCCCGAACATGTACCAGCAGATGATCGGTCGCGGCCTCCGTGGCCCCCGTAACGGCGGCGAGGACACCTGTCTGATCCTCAACGTCCGGGACAACATCGCGAATTACGACAAGGCCTTGGCCTTCACCCGGTTCGAGCATCTTTGGGGTGCCAAGTGACCAGCATGTACGCGGACAGCCCCGCACTCACCTCGGAGCAACAGGCAGTCGTCGATCAGCCCTGGGACGCCAGGGTCCTGGTGACGGCCGGGCCCGGCGCAGGCAAGACCCATACCCTCGTGCGCCGACTCGACGCCCTGGTTGGGCACGAGGAGGAGGCATTGGAAGCCGGCGAGATCCTCGTACTCAGCTTCTCGCGGGCCGCGGTCCGCGAGCTGCGTGAGCGGATCTCCACCCACGGTCGACGTGCCCGGCGAGTGCGTGCCCAGACCTTCGACTCCTGGGCTTACACCCTGTTGACCAGCGCCTATCCGGACCATGACTGGAGCCGCTGCACCTTCGACGAACGCATTCGCGAGGCCGAGAAGGCCATCGCCAAGGGAGCAGTGGAGGCCGGGGAGTCCGGCACACCCGCGCATGTGGTCATCGACGAGGTCCAGGACCTGGTCTGCGACCGGAGAAACATGGTGGAGACGCTGCTGGACCGATTCCAGAACAGTTGCGGATTCACCGTGGTGGGGGACGACGCGCAGGCCGTTTACGGCTTCCAGGTGTCCGACCCAGATGCCCGGGCCGCCGAGACCAACTACTTCTTCGATTGGCTGCGCGCATCGTTCCCCGATGACTTGGTCGAACTACACCTCTCCGCCAACTTCCGTGCTCGTACCCCGGAAGCAGGCACAGCGCTCTCCATGGGGTCGACGCTTCTACGGCTGCCGTCCGACACCACCGAAGCTGCGGCTGCCGGCGAGGTTGCCTACCGAGAGCTGCGGGAACGTCTTCTTGCCCGCCCTCATTTCGGCGAGATCGCCGATTCTTTCGTCGTCGGCTCACTCCGCGACTACCCGGGTACGTGCGCGGTCCTCTGCCGGGACAACAGACAAGCGCTCGTCCTGTCCGAGACCCTGTTCCAGCACAGCGTCCCTCATCGGCTGCAGCGCGCGCTCCAGGGCCCTCCGGTTCCAGCATGGGTTGCCGGTCTGCTGAGTCATACCGGTTCCACGACACTGGGCGAGCATCGCTTTCGCGAGATCCTGACCGGAGTGGGAATGTTGCGCGACGTCGACGTGGCTCCTCTGTGGCGGTCCCTGCGCGGAGCTGCCCGTGGCTCACGCGGTCTGCTCGACGTCACCGCGGTACGTCGGCTCATCGCCGAAGGGCGCTTCCCCGACGACCTGGCCGCAGCAGAACCCGCCCGTCTCGTGGTCTCCACGGTTCATCGGGCCAAGGGGTTGGAGTTCGACCGAGTGATCGTGGTCGAGCCGGCCACCGTGGCCGAGTTGAGGAAGCAGCACACGCACATCGATCCAGCAGCCGAGGCGCGGGCCTTGTTCGTCGCCATGACGAGACCGAGGGAGGATCTCTACCGGGTCGCCGCACCGCAGTCCACATTGGTCCGCCGCGATCGCGTCACCAACCGCTGGTACGTGGCCGGCTGGAAGTCGTACGCACGCTACGGCATCGAGGCGACCGGGCATGACGTCTGCCGCGAACACCCACCGGGCACGGACGGCTTCGACTCCGATCCGATGGCAGTGCAGGAGTACCTCACCCACACCGCACGCGCAGGCGATCCACTGGTCCTGCGCCGTCTCCACGAGCTGCAGGCGGACGCCGACCAAAGTCCCCCCTACGCCGTCTACCACGATGGGGCCCCGGTCGGCCTGGTCTCCAAGAAGTTCCGTCAGGACCTGTACTCGTCCCTCAAAGTCAGCCCTACCTGGACAGTCAACTGGCCCACGGAGATCTCCGGATTCCGGGTCGACGCCATCGAGACCGTGGCCGGCAGCACGGCCTCCGGGTCGCGAGCCGGGCTCGGGGAGCACGGGGTCTGGCTTGTGCCGCGTATGTCCGGGCTGGGGCGCTACAAGTGGGGCGGACACGCTCAGGAAGGCCACACTCGATGACGAACGATATGAGCGAGCACGCAGCGCACTACGCAGCCCGCGACGACCTGGTCGCCCAGCTGCGCCGCGACCTGCTCGGGCCAGGGACCGACGACGAGATCCTGTCCCAGGACCCTCCGATCACCGCCTATCCGATCGGCGTGCTGTTCCCTCGTGCGGCAAGCAACTCGGCCGAGGACGAGCTCACCGCCGACATCGCCGAGGAGGCGGGCCTCGACGACGCTCCCATACTGAAGCGGAGAGACATCGAGGACTGCGTCCCGGACCTTGGCATCTCCCTGGCCAACGACCGCAGGCCGTCCTCCATGGGACTCACCTTCGCGGTCGATCCCGAGGTAGCTCGTAGGGTCGTCATCACGACGGAAGCGGCTGCCTACGACCCGGTCGACGCGGAAGGGCGGCCGGTGGCGGCGAAGCGTTCGGAGGCACGCAGCACGTCCGAGCAGAACGAACGCTGGCAGCGTCGGCCGCTTACCTTCCCTTCGATCACGGTGGACGTGACCAAGCCCGGTGTACAGCCCGAAGAGCCTGTGTCCGACGAGGTGAGTATCCGTGCCCTCGTGCGGAAGGCCTCACCCGACGGAACCGTCACGGTCACTGTCACCCTGATCAATGAGAAGCGGGTCGGCGAGCGAGAACTGCAGGACGCCTTCAGCCTGTTTCAACCCCGTCTCACAGTCAGAACTCCCGCCGGGGAACTTGCCTTCGTGGACAGGCAACCCCCATCGGGGGCTGCCGATACGGAGCAGGCCACCAGCAGACTGCTCCACCGACACGCCCCGACGTTCGCAATGGGCCATGGGTGCGCGGCCGATTGGGACTGGACACCTCCTCGCGTCGGCGCACCGATCCTCGGGCCCGCCGCGATCGCCGAGGTCCGGACCGAGTTCGTACCTACCCATGAAGTCCTGCTGACCGACAGCAACCCTGAGATCGACGCCTCTGCCCTCACCATGCATGGCCTTGCGACCCGCTCGGATTCGGAAGTCCTGTCAGTGCTCGAGGGGCTACTTGCCGGATACGAGGAATGGATCGGCCGCAAGCGGTCCGAAGCAGAAGCTTTGGCAGACACGCCGTTCGGCACCGCCGCACTGGATCAGGTTGAATCGTGCGGCGTAGCGCTTGACCGCATGCGGCGAGGTATCCATTTGCTCGCGGATCGGGATCAGCCGGAGATCATGCGAGCGTTCAAACTCGCCAACGAGGCCATGGCACAGCAGCGGGCTCGCAGTTCCTGGGTAAAGAACGGTCGAGCGGGGACACCCGACACGACCTCGGGGCGCTGGCGCCCCTTCCAGATCTCCTTCGTACTGCTCTGTCTCGAAGGAATCGTCGACCCTGCCCACGAGGATCGAAAGGTCGCTGATCTGCTCTGGTTCCCGACAGGCGGTGGCAAGACCGAGGCGTATCTGGGCCTGATCGCCTTCACCACCTTCCTGCGCCGTATGCGACTGGAGGAAGACGGCGCCGGTGTGACCGTACTGATGCGCTACACACTGCGGCTGCTCACCCTGCAGCAGTTCGAGAGGGCCACCATCCTCATCTGCGCGATGGAGCAGATGCGCCTGGCCGACGAAAGACTCCTCGGCAGCGATCCGATCTCCATAGGAATGTGGGTCGGCCAGTCCGCCACACCGAACATGCTCAACATCGCCGCAGACAGCTTGGTGGAACTTCGCAAGGGCAAGTCACTTCAGGAGAAGAACCCGGTCCAGCTCCACGCCTGCCCATGGTGCGGCACCCGTATCGACGCCCATCAGTACGAGGTGGACGACGAGGCTCGACGCATGCACGTACGCTGCCCCGATCCTTCCTGCGACTTCCGTGAGGGGCTGCCCGTCCACCTGATCGACGAGGCCGTCTACGACGCGCGCCCCACTTTGGTGATCGCCACGGTGGACAAGTTCGCCTCCATGCCGTGGCGCGAGAAGACGGCAGCGCTCTTCAACCGGGATCGTGCGGACCGCACGCCTCCCCCGGAGTTGATCGTCCAGGACGAGCTCCACCTCATCTCCGGGCCACTCGGTACGCTCACCGGCCTGTACGAAACGGCGGTGGACGTCCTCGCCGACCAACCGAAGGTGATCGCGTCGACGGCGACCATCCGTCGCGCGGGCGACCAAGGAAAGGCGTTGTTCGCCCGTCAGGTCTCACAGTTCCCCCCGGCCGGACTGGACTCCAGGGACTCCTGGTTCGCCGTGGAGACACCGCGTGAGCACAAGGCCAGTCGGCAGTATGTAGGCCTGCTCACGCCGAGCACCAGCCAGTCGACCCTGCTGATCCGTACTTACGCCACGCTGCTGCACCAAGCGAATCGCACCGCGACCTCAAGCGAGGTACGTGACGCCTATTGGACCTTGGTCGGGTACTTCAACAGCCTGCGGCTGCTTGCCGCCGCCGACCTGCAGGTTCGGGACGACGTCGAGGCGTACCTGGAGTACCTGGCCGACCGTGACGGCACCGAAAAGCGGACCATCATGGAGATGACCGAGTTGACCAGCCGGGCAACCTCCAGCGAGATCCCCGCACGACTCAAGCAGATCGAGCGCCGGTACCCCCATGACGAGACGGTCGACGTTTTGCTGGCCACGAACATGATCTCGGTCGGGGTCGATATCGATCGCCTCGGACTGATGGCCGTCATGGGCCAGCCGCAGACGACCGCCGAGTACATCCAGGCAACCAGCCGAGTCGGACGAAGTCATCCGGGTCTCGTCGCTGTCATGCTCAACTCGTCCCGTTCCAGAGATCGTTCACATTACGAGAACTTTCTCCACTTCCATTCGGCGCTGTACCGCGAGGTCGAATCGACGTCGGTAACCCCTTTCTCCGCCCGCTCCCGCGATCGTGGGCTCCATGCCGTGGTCGTCGCGCTCGCTCGCATCCTCATCCCCGCTGCCCGTCCCAACGATGGCGCTGGGCGTATCGACGAGTTCCGCGACGAACTCCAGGACAAGATCAGGCGCATCCTGCTCAGTCGCGTGTGGGACATCGACAGGGACGAGTACGAGGCGACCGCCCACGCCTTCGACGAATTCGTCGACTGGTGGGCGGGGGAGGCTGAAGCGCAAGGCGGCCTCTATTACGAACCTGTGCGCGGCAAGAGGTCCCCCTCCCTTCTCCGCGGTTACGACGACGAGCTGAACGAATCAGCCTGGCCGACCCTGTGGAGTCTGCGCGATGTGGACGCCGAGACCGCTCTGTTCATGGAGGCATCCCGATGACCCCGCCCCCTTCCCGTCGTCGCCGGGGCGCAGGCGCCCCTGAACGCAGCTACCCTCGACGCGGCTCGGTCCGGCGCGCACAAATGATCACGACGTACGGTGTCGGGTCGATGATCGCTGTCGACAGCGAGTCGTTCATAGTGGCCGGCACGGACTCCTGGAACATCGGTGCGGCCCCGACGATCCACGAGCACCGGCTCCAGCGCATTCTCGGCGTGCGGTCCTTCCGTCTGCCCCCCGCCTCGAACGACACGAGTAAGGACGGCGTACGGGTACGACGCTTCCCGCTCTGGCATTCCTGCCCGATCTGCAGCTCCCTTCAGCACGTGCGGGGATTCAACTCACCGCCGGGCAAGAACGAATGCGGTGACTGTCAAGAGGGCTTGGTCCCCTCACGTTTCATCGTGGCATGCGCCGCCGGGCATATCGACGACTTCCCGTACTGGAAATGGGCGCACCGCGACAATCGCGCGGAGGGCGCGTCGGGCCACTGCGGAGGTGAGATGCGTATACGGACCAGCGGTCGGACCGCTTCCCTGCGGTCCATCGTCGTGTCGTGTACCTGCGGAATCCCGGAGGTCTCGATGGAAGGGGCGTTCCGGCGCACGGCGCTGACCAAACTCAAAGTGCGATGCGAGGGCAAACGGCCGTGGCTCAAGGAAGCTCCTGCCCAGCCCTGCTCCGAGCCGCCCCGCACACTTCAGCGCGGTTCGTCCGCGGCATGGCAACCGATCGTCAAGTCCGCGCTCTCCATTCCGCCATGGAGCGACGGCCTGGCCGACCGTCTCGCGCCCTACTGGGACGATCTACGCAACCTCGAGCGCTCTGAGATTCCCTTGTATCTGAAAATTCTCACAGTGCGGGAAGGCGGCGAGATCTCCACAGAGGCCGTCCACGCTCTCCTCGATGCCGAACTGCACGAGGACTCAGGGCTCGACCAGGAACCCGGCAGGGACAGTGCCTACCGTGCTCTGCGCAACCAGGAGTACATCCACCTGCGAAGCGGAAACGCCGAGCGCGACGGGTCCAGGGAGGAGCAGTTCGTCTGCGAGCCCCCGACAACTGGTTCCGAGGATCTGACACGACTCGGTCTGGCCCGCCCGATGCTGGTCAAGCGTTTGCGTGAGGTCCGGGCTCTGAAGGCGTTCTCACGCGTGGAGTCCCCGGACGCCAACGCTGATGTTCACGAGGCCCAGTTGTCCCTCACCCGCATGGACTGGCTACCCGCCATGGAAGTCCAGGGGGAGGGAGTATTCCTCCACCTCGACGAGGAGAAGATCGACTCCTGGGCCCGGAGCGCGGCCGTCGCCGCGCGAGTGGAACGCATGCGGAGCAACCACCGGCGTCTCCTCCGCGAGCGAGCGACGGACCCGACCTCCGCACCCGAGTCCCCAGCCACCCCCCGCATGGTCCTGCTGCACACTCTGGCCCACATATTGATCAACGAATGGAGCCTGGACGGTGGCTACCCGGCGGCAGCGCTACGGGAACGCCTCTACTCGGACGACACCATGGCCGGCCTGCTCATCTACACGGCGACCAGCGACTCAGCGGGCAGCCTCGGCGGTCTCGTCGCGCAGGGGGAACCCGATCGCTTGGCCGTCGCGTTGCGGTCCGCCTTGCACCGGGCGGAGTGGTGCTCGGCCGACCCTCTTTGCATCGAGTCGGAGGCAAGCGGAGCGGGAAGTGTCAATCTCGCCGCCTGTCACGCCTGTGTCCTGCTGCCTGAGACGAGCTGTGAGCTGAACAACGGATTGCTCGATCGGGCTCTGCTCGTGGGGACGCCTGAGGATCCCTCCATAGGATTCTTCCGGCGCACGGCGACTCACTGAACGATGGCGCATCCTGCCTCCTCGGCCTTGACCTCGAAGCGGTTCCGAGCTCGGTCGAGGGCTTCTGCAGGATCACATCCATGGGCTCGAAGCCAGTGGAGGAACTGCTGAATCTCGCGGTGTCGCCCCATGTGACGCTGCAGATACTGCCGTTCGAAGCCGGTGCGCACGCGGCTGCCGTCGGCAGCTTCGTCGTACTGCGCGGCCCTGCCCAGGAGTTGGATGTGGTCTACGTGGACATCCTGGGCGGCGGACTCTTCATGGAAAAGCGGCCAGAGCTCGAGCGCTACACATTGGCGTTCGATTACCTCCGCGCTCAGGCCCTGGATCTGGCAGCATCCGCAGAGACCATTCGTCGAACACTGAGGGAACTCTGATGGATCACGAGCAGCAGCTCGCTGGTTCAAGTCCTCCTACAGCGGAGGAAGTGGGACCGAGTGCGTGGAAGCCGCGTTCGCATCCGGCGCCACCTGCGTACGTGACTCCAAGTACCCCGCGCACCCATTCTTCGCCGTCCGCCAACCCGCATGGGCCCTCTTCGTCCACGCCCTCCGTGACGGCCGACTGGCCTGAGAACCGTTGCCCCGCACACAAGAGGGCCCGCTCTCGGCGGGCCCTCCTGATTGCGTGCGTGAGGTGGCTGTGCGTCAGTCCTCGTCGTGGTCGTCCTCGGAGTCGTGGTGGCCCTCGAAGTGGCCCGCTGCGTCGGTGATGCCGGCCGGGCCGCCCAGGTTTTCGTAGGCGAAGGCGCCGCGCATGCCCTCTCCGTCGTGGTCGCCGTCGAAGTGGCCTGCTGCCTCGGTGATGCCGGCGGGGCCGCCGAGGTTCTCGTAGGCGAAGCCGGCCCGCATGCCCTCGTGGTCGTCGTCGGCGAGGGCGGTGCCGCTTGCGCCCAACACGGCGGCGGCGGTGAGGGCGGTGACAGCCAGGGCGGTACGGATACGCATGGGGTGCCTTTCGGTGCGCGATCGTGGAGTGTGTTCACTGCGGTCAGTGGGGTCCGCGTGTTCAGTGTGTTCAGGTTTGCCCTATTTACTGATCGCGCAGACCTGGGCCCGCCTCAATTCACTCGCACAGCGGCGGGCCCATGGGCCCGCGCCCGCCTAACCCACCCGCTCGTCCCAGTCGATTCGATGTTCGAACTGCCACGCACCCCACACCGCTCCCCCGCCCCCGCCCACCTTCGTCGCCACCGGCAGCACCGCGTCCCGCAGCGCGCGGCTCAAGGGCCCCGCCGGTTTTGGTGTGGCCGTGCGGGCCGCTGCCGAGGTGGCCGTTGTCGTGGCCGTCGTGTGTTTGAGGATGCGGTCCACCCTTGGGCGGCGCAGGGACTCGTAGGCTCGGAAGGCTGCCCTCGGGGGCAAGTCCCTTAGGCAGCGGGCCAGTTCGACCGCGCTCTCCGTGGCCAGCGACACCCCCTGGCCCGACGTCGCCGGCGTCGCGTGCGCCGCGTCGCCGATCAGGATCATGCGACCCCTGCTCCAGGACGTCACCGGAGGCATCGTTTCTGTGGGGCCTGTGATCAGCAGGTCCTCGGGGGCCGTCTCCCGGACCAGGTCCGGTGCCGCAGTGCGGTCGTCCGCGAACGCCTCGCCCAGCCGCTTCAGCCACTCCCTCGCGCCCACCGTCTGCGCCTCCGCCGACGTCATCGGCTCCCGGTGCGGCAGGTTCACGAACCAGGCCGCCGAACCGTCGGCGAAGATCTGGTAGCCGAAGTACGCCTTCTTGCCGTAGCACATGTACAACACCCCATCTGTGGCAGGCAGTTGGGTTGCGTCTACGCGTGCCGTGAACGTCAGCACTCCCGCGTAGTGCGGCTTCGGCGTCGTCGGGTCGATGAGTGCGCGCACCGTCGAGCGCAAGCCGTCCGCGCCGATCAGGATGTCCGCCCTCGCCAGTGAACCGTCCGAGAAACGCGCCGTCACCCCCGCGCCCGTGTCCGTCGCGTCAAGCAGGCGCTTGCCCCGGTGGAGCGGGACACCTCGGCGCGACGCCTCCGCCCACAGCGCCTCGCCCAGTTCCGTGCGCCAGACAAAGCGGGTCGTCGGGAGGTCCGTGGGCGGCGTCAACTGGGCCAGGTGCCTGCCCGTCCAGCTGCGCAGGCCGAGCGACGTCACCGGGGTGCCGATCGCGCTCACCGTCTCCGCCGCGTCGATCGCCTCCAGCGCCTGCATGCCGTTCGGGGCGATCGTCATGCCCCCGCCACGGCCCCGCCCACGGTCACGGCCACGCCCACGGTCACGGTCACGGCCGCGGTCCCGGCCGCGGTCACGGCCGCGGTCACGGCCGCGGTCCCCGCCACTCGACTTGGCGTCATACGTGGCGCGCGCCTCGCCCGCCGGCGCCTCGCCCGCCCCCGCCTCGTACACCGATGCCTCGATGCCCGCCTTGCGCAGCGCCATCGCCGCCACCAGGCCCGCGACACCACCCCCGATGACCAGGGCTGTTCGGGTGCGTCGGTCAGTGGTGGTGGGCGTGGTTCGCGCGGTCATCTTTACTATCGGTCCCTCGTCGGCAGCGCCTTCGAGCGCGCCGCGGAGGCGCAGCGCACACCCTCACCAACCTACGTGGCCCAGACCCCCTCGCCGCAAGGCTTTCCCGGCGCGTTAGCCTCGGCAGCCTCGGGCCGAGCCCCGGAGAGGACTCATAGAGGACTCATAGAGGACTCATAGAGGACTCATAGAGGACTCATAGAGGGCTCAAAACGAGACCCGTACAGGGCTCATAGAGGACGTATCGGCCAGCGGCCTTCACTGCCGGCCGGGGAAGCGAGGCGAGCATGGCTCAGGTACCGGCAGCCGTCGTGGCCGCGAGTGGGCTCGTCGGTGGGTACGCCGTCGCCCGCTGGACCAAGAAGCGGCCCCTCGGCGGCCTCGTCCTCGCCGCAGCGGGCGCCGCCGCCGCTCAGCAGTGGCGAGCCGCGGCCGGGGGCAGGACCGCTGCCGCGCTCAGTGCCACGTACGTCGCCGCCTTCGCCGGGTCGCATCCCCTCGCCAAGAAGGTCGGGGCCTGGCCCGCCGTCTTCGGCGTCGCGGGTGGTGTCGGGCTCGCGTCGTGGGCGCTCGCCGACCGGCGCAAGTAGCCGACCCCCGACCGGACCGCGCGCGGTGCCTCAGTTCTCGCTGTCCCTGAACAGCCGCGCGAAGCCCGCCACCGCGAGCACCCCGACCCCCATCACCAGCACGAAGAACCCCCACGCCAGCGGCCACACCGCCGCGTCCGGCTCCGGGTGGCTGTCGAAGGAGACGTACATCAGCGTCGCCGGCGGTCCCGCCACCAGGAGCAGCGCCCACACGAGGCGGTCCCGGAAGCCGAAGTAGGCCGCCAGGGCCAGCATCGAGACGGTCAGGGCGGCTATCCCGACCGCCGTCACCGGTGACGTCTCGTTGATCGCGCCCGGCGTCTCGGGGCGGTTGCGCAGGTCCCAGGGCAGGCACAGGAGGTACGCCGCCACCGCGAGGCCCGCGCCGAGCAAGCGCGTCGCCCAGCGCCGCAGCGGCGGGCTCCCGGGCAGGGACGTCAGCAAGTTCCCCGGCTTCATGAAGCTCAGTCCGTGGCGCGGGCTCATCTTCGTACCCATGCGCGGGCTCATGTACATCGACTTTGCCGTCATGCGTAGGAGCCTGCCGCCTTCCCCGAAGCCGCGACAGAGTACGCGTACTCAGACCGAGCACTCGTACTCAGACCGAGCATGCGTACGCAGACCGGCCCTAAGCCGGTCCCCCACGCCCGCCCCTGAACGTCACCCGATAAGCCCCCGGCGACACCCCGACCCCCGCCTGAAAGTGCTGCCTCAGCGACGCGCCCGTGCCGAAGCCCGCCTCCGTCGCGATGCGGTCGACCGTACGGTCCGTCTGCTCCAGGAGTTCGCGCGCCCGGTCCACGCGGCGCTGCGTCAGCCATTGCATCGGCGTCAGGCCCGTCTCCTCGCGGAAGCGGCGGCTGAAGGTGCGCACGCTCATCGACTCCTGGGCAGCAAGATCGGCCAGTGTCAGGGGCTCCCCCAAGCGCTCCTGGGCCCATCCCCTGGCCCGGCCCGTCGACGTGAGGCGCGGCTCCGCCACCGGGCGGCGGATGTACTGGGCCTGGCCGCCCTCGCGGTGCGGGGGTACGACGGTGCGGCGTGCCACCTCGGCCGCCACCGCCGCGCCATGGTCGCCGCGGATCATGTGCAGGCAGAGGTCGATGCCCGCGGCCTCGCCCGCGGAGGTGAGGACCGGCCCCTCGTCGACGTACAGGACGTCCGGATCGACCGTCACGGCGGGGAACGTGCGGGCGAAGAGGTCCGCCGACAGCCAGTGTGTCGTCGCCCTGCGGCCGTCCAGGAGGCCCGCTGCAGCGAGGACGAAGGCGCCGGTGCAGATGGAGGCGATACGGGCGCCGGAGGCGGACTCCAACGCCCCAGCCAGGGCCGGCGACAGCTCACCCGGCCGCAGCGACTCGTCCTCCTCGTGCGAGGCGGGGACGATCACCGTGTCCGCGGCGGCCACCGCCTCGGGGCCGTGCTCGGCGTGGACGGGGAAGTCGGCGTCCGTGCGGATGAGGCCGGGGGTCAGGGCGCAGGTCGTCAGGTCGTAGAGGCGCGCGCCCTGTGCCGAGCGCGCGTTGCCGAACAGCTGGTGGACCAGGCCGAGTTCCATCGGCAGTACGCCGTCCCTGACGAGGACCGCCACCCGGTGGCCGCCCACAACTCCCTCTCCGCTCATCCCCGGATCTTGCCACCCGCCTCACCCGGAAGCCTTCGCCTCCGACAGCGGGCTCGCGATGTCCTCCAGGGAGCGCCGTTCCGCCTTCACCGCGAACACCGCTGCCACCAGGCCCGCCGCGCACATCAGGCCCGCGCCGATCTGGAAGGCGAGGACCGTGTCGCCGACGACGCCCGACTCGGTCAGCTTGGCGAAGATCAGCGGGCCGCTGATGCCGCCGGCCGCCGTGCCGATGGCGTAGAAGAAGGCGATGGCCATGGCCCGGGTCTCCATGGGGAAGATCTCGGAGACCGTCAGGTAGGCGCTGCTCGCGCCCGCCGACGCGAAGAACAGGACCACGCACCAGCAGGCCGTGAGCGTCGCCGCGCTGAGCGAACCGCGGTCGAAGAGCCACGCCGTGCCGAAGAGCAGGATGCCCGACACGATGTACGTCGACGAGATCATGATGCGGCGGCCGACCGTGTCGAAGAGCTTGCCGAGGAAGAGCGGGCCCAGGAAGTTGCCCGCGGCGATGACGGCGAAGTAGTAACCCGTGTTGCCCGAGGGGACGTCGAAGAACTTGGTGAGGATCGCGCCGAAGCCGAAGGTGATCGCGTTGTAGAGGAACGCCTGGCCGATGAAGAGGGACAGGCCGAGCACCGCACGCTTGGGATAGTCGCGGAAGACGGTCTTCGCGATGAGGCCGAAGCCGATGCTCTTGCGCTGGTGAATGGTGATCTCGCGCTCGGGCGGCGGCAGGCGTTCGCCCTTCTCCTCCTCGATCTCCCGCTCCACCGACGTGACGAGGGTGTCCGCCTCCTCGCCGCGGCCGTGGATGAACTGCCAGCGCGGGCTCTCCGGGACATGGCGGCGTACGAGGAGGATCACCAGGCCGAGTACGACGCCGAGGGCGAAGGTGAGCCGCCAGCCGAGGTCCTTGGGGAAGATGCTGGTGTTCAGCATGACGACCGAGAGCAGCGAACCGCCGATCGCGCCCAGCCAGTAGCTGCCGTTGATGATCAGGTCCACGCGCCCGCGGTACTTGGACGGGATGAGTTCGTCGATGGCCGAGTTGATGGCCGCGTACTCGCCGCCGATGCCGAAGCCGGTGAGGAAGCGGAAGAGGAAGAACCACCAGGCGTCGAAGGAGAGCGCGGTGAGGGCGGTGGCGCCGAGGTACACCGCGAGGGTGACCATGAAGAGCTTTTTGCGGCCGTACTTATCGGTGAGGCGGCCGAAGAAGAGGGCCCCGGCGCAGGCCCCCGCCACGTACAGGGCCGCCGCGGTGCCGGTGACCTGGGCGGAGCTGATCGCGAGGCCGCTGCCCTCCTCGGAGAGGCGGCTGGCGATGTTGCCGACGGTGGTGACTTCCAGGCCGTCGAGGATCCAGACCGTGCCGAGGCCGATCACGATCATCCAGTGCCAGCGGGACCAGGGCAGCCGGTCGAGGCGGGCGGGCACGGCCGTGGTGACGGTGCCGGTCTCACCGTCGGCGCGCCCGGGGTCGGGGGGCGGCGGCGAGGCGGGCGTGGACGACGCGGTCATGGCGGGCGGCTCCTTCCGCTGCTCCCACGTCGCCGGGCTGCTGCTTCCCGCGGCCTGCGGATCGCAGGCCGCGGCTCGGGCGACGGCTCTCTCGGCATCGGGAGAGCTCCTCCAGAGTGCCCGGCAATGGCGCCCTCACGCGCGCTGAGACCACCGGAAGGCGCCCCTCGGCCCGTAAACCCCGTGGACCGCCCTCTACGCCCCCAGCAGCCGCGACACCGAATAGATCGCGAGCCCCGCCAGCGCCCCCACCACCGTGCCGTTGATCCGGATGAACTGGAGGTCGCGGCCGATGTGGGCCTCGATCTTCTTCGACGTGTGCTCGGCGTCCCAGCCCGCGACCGTGTCGGTGATCAGGGAGGTGATCTCGTCGCGGTACGTCGTCACCACGTACACCGCGGCGCCCTCGACCCAGCCGTCGACCTTCTGCTGCAGCCGGCCGTCCGTCGCCATCCGCGAGCCGAGCGAGAGCAGCGCGGCCCGCACCCGCAGGCGCAGCTCGCTGCGCTCGTCCTCGGCGGCGGCCACGATCATTCCGCGTACGGCCGACCAGGCGGAGGCGATCAGGTCCTGCACCTCGCCGCGGCCCAGGACCTCGCGCTTGAGGCGCTCCACGCGCTCGCGGGTGTCCGAGTCGGACTGCAGGTCGGCGGCGAAGTCCGCGAGGAAGCGGTCGACGGCACCGCGCGCGGGGTGCTCGGGCATGTCCCGCATCTCGGCGAGGAAGCGCAGGAGCTCCTTGTAGACCCGCTCGCCGACCTTCTTGTCGACGAACCGCGGGGTCCAGCCGGGAGCGCCGCCCTGCACGGCGTCCATGACCGACTCGTCGTGCTCGACCAGCCAGTCGTGGGCGCGCACGCAGACCAGGTCGACGACCCGCTTGTGGCCGCCGTCCGCGACGACCTTCTCCAGCATCTTGCCGATACCGGGGGCGATCTCCTGGGCGTCGGCGCGGCGCGTGATGGCCTCGCCCACGACCGCCTGGACGTCGGAGTCGCGCAGGACCGTCAGGGCGCCGCGCAGGGCCGTGGCCAGTTCGGCGGTCACCCGGTCGGCGTGATCGGGGTCCGCGAGCCAGGTGCCGAGGCGGCTGCCGATACCCACCGCGCGCAGCCGGCCTCGTACGACATCGGAGGAGAGGAAGTTCTCGCCCACGAAGTCGCCGAGCGATGCGCCCAGTTGGTCCTTCTTGTTCGGGATGATCGCCGTGTGCGGGATGGGCAGGCCCAGCGGGTGGCGGAAGAGCGCCGTCACGGCGAACCAGTCGGCGAGCGCGCCGACCATGCCGGCCTCGGCCGCCGCGGCGACATAGCCCGCCCAGGCGCCGGCGCCGGAGTTCTGGGCCCACTTGGCGAGTACGTAGACGAGGGCGACGAAGACGAGGAGGCCCGTCGCGGTGATCTTCATCCGGCGGACGCCGCGCCGCTTCTCCTCGTCGGCGGGGCTGTACGTGAACCCGCCCCCACCGCTGAGGGGAGCGGAGCTGCCGGAGCCCGTCAGGACGCCGCTTGAAGGGCCCGGCTCACGGGAATGCTGCCCGGAAGCACCCCCTTCGGACGCATCCTCCGGAATTGAACGATTCGTACGTTCCACTCACTCCACCTGACCCGTTCGCGTGGTTCGCGGCGTCCTCATACGTATTGTCCCTGCCGCTCTGCGTCCCTTCCTGACCGACTCCTGGAACGGACCACAAGTTCCCGGCGTCTGAATGGTCGGAGGGGGGCAGTGTCGGCCGCCTCACGGCCCATGACGCATCATGGGGTGATCACATCGGAGCCTCGATCAGGCTCCCCCTGCTCGAGGAGACACAGCCCGCATGACCAAGCGTCACGGTTATGCCCTGCTTGCCGCGGTCCTCGCGGTAATAGTGGTGATTTCCGCCGCCATATACCTCGGTGTATCCACCGACGACGGATCTCAGGACACCATCAGCGCGGGGCCCCGCGGCCCGCGCAACTCCGCGGCGCCCGCCTCGGCCGGCACCTGGGTCGGCTCATGGGCCGCATCCCCCGCGGCGGCCGAACCAAACACGCACCGCAACGGCTTCGCGGGCCGCTCCATCCGCAATGTCGTGCACACCAGCGTCGGCGGCGACAGCGCCCGCATCACCCTGTCGAACCTGTACGGGCAGCAGCCGCTGAGCATCACCCACGCCTCCATCGCCGTCGCCGTGGGGTCGAACAACCCGGCGGCCGCACCGGGCACCCTGCGCCGCCTGGCCTTCAACGGCAACACCTCCGTGGTCATCCCCGCGGGCCAGCAGGTCATGAGCGACGCGGTCCGGCTGCGCGTGCCGCACGACGCCGACCTCCTGGTCTCGACGTACTCGCCGACCCCTTCGGGCCCGGTCACCTTCCACCCGCACGCCCGCCAGGTCAGCTACGTCGCCGAGGGCGACCGCACCGAGGACCAGAACGGCGCCGCGTACACCCAGCAGAGCACCTCCTGGCGCTACCTCTCGGCGGTGGACGTCCTGAGCAACGAGTCGGACGGCACCGTCGTCGTCTTCGGTGACTCGCTCACCGACGGCATCTCCTCCACGATGGGCGCCAACGCCCGCTGGACCGACAACCTGGCCGACCGCCTGCGCGAGGAGTCCGGCGCCCCGCGCTACGGCGTCGTGAACGAGGGGATCAGCGGCAACCGCGTCCTCTCGGACGGCAACGGGACACCCGCCGACAACCCGAGCGGCCTCTCGCGCTTCAACCGCGACGTGCTCGACCGTACGGGCGTCAAGGCCGTGGTCGTCGCGCTCGGCGTGAACGACATCCTGCGCAACCCGCACCAGAACGACCCCGACCGCATCGTGGAGGGCCTGCGCGAACTGACGCGCCAGGCGCACACCCGCGGCCTGCGGGTCGTCGGGGCCACCCTGATGCCGTTCGGCGGCCACCGGGGGTACGAGCCGGCGCTGGAGAACGTGCGCCAGGCCGTGAACGAGCAGATCCGCGACGGCAAGGTCTTCGACGAGTTCGTCGACTTCGACAAGGCCCTGCGCGACCCGTACGACCCCCGCAAGCTGCGCGGCGCGTACGACTCGGGCGATCACCTGCACCCGAGCGACCTGGGCTACCGCAAGATGGCCGAGACGTTCAACCTGACGCACCTGCGGGGCTCCGCGGCCGCCGAGCTGTAGCCGTCCCGGGGCTCAGCCCCGGGACTCGGTCTCACGGCTCAGTCCCGCTCCTCGCGTCTGCGCATGTGCAACTCACGCCGCTCCAGCTTCTCGCGGCGGCGCTCCTCCTTGATCCGCAGGCGCTCCGCCCGCGGCAGCTTGCGATCCACGCCGACCCCGCCCATCAGGGCGAAGCCCGTGACCGTCACGCGCGGGGAGCCGGGTGTGCCCTCGCCGGTGGCCTTGTCCTCGAAGCCGCCCATGATCCCGAAGCCCTTGACCCGGACGTCCAGTTCGGGCGGCACGGTGACCTGCAGGCCGCCCATGATCGTGAAGCAGCGGATCTCGACGTCGCGGTCCGCGAACCGCGCCTCGCGCAGGTCGATCTCGCCGCCGCCCATCAGCGCGAACGCGGTGAACCGCGAGCCCACGGTCCAGGTGCCCTTGCGCATGAACCCGCTCCAGAACGCGAAGCCCCCCGCGGAGGTGGCCTCGCCGCCGATGCGGGACGGCCAGTCGATCTCCCCCTCCCCGGCGGCACCCGCCTTCACCATGGACACCTTGGTGCCCACCGCCGGCAGATCCCGGGTGATCGGCTCCAACTCACCGTACGTACGCGCCTTGTACGTCGCGTCCAGGCGCTCCTCGAACTCCTCCATGTCCAGGCGGCCCTCGGCCACGGCGTCACGGAGTCGTTCGGCGACACGTTCACGGTCGGCGTCGGCGGCCCGGAGATCCGGGAGATGAGGCTGCTCGTCGGTCATGTGAAGCAGCCTACGAGGTCGCCTTCTCCGCGTACATCTTGGCGATGACCGCCTCGATGTCGGGTTCCCTGACCGAGAGATCGACCATCGGATACCGGGCCGCGACCCGGGCGACAAGCGGAGCTGCCGACTCCGCGGCGGGGAAGGCGAGCCACTGCCGCGGTCCCTCCACCTTCACCACCCGCGCCGACTCCACCTCGATGGGCGGCAGTTCGCGCTCCAGGTCCACGACCAGGGTCCGCTCGCTCTCGCCCACCTCGTGCAGCCCCGCCAGCGGCCCGTCGTACATCAGACGCCCGTGGTCGATGACCATCACCCGCTTGCAGAGCTGCTCAATGTCGGTCAGGTCGTGCGTGGTGAGCAGGACCGTCGTCCCCGCCTCCGCGTTCAGGTCCCGCAGGAACGCACGGACCTTGGCCTTGCTGATCACGTCGAGGCCGATCGTCGGCTCGTCCAGGTAGAGCACCTCCGGATCGTGCAGGAGCGCCGCCGCGATGTCGCCGCGCATCCGCTGGCCGAGCGAGAGCTGACGCACGGGGACGTCCAACAGGGCGCCCAGCTCCAGGAGTTCCACGCAACGCTCCAGGTTCTCCCGGTAACGGGCGTCCGGAATCCGGTACATGCGGTGCATCAGGCGGTACGAGTCGAGCAGCGGCAGGTCCCACCACAGCGTCGTGCGCTGCCCGAAGACCACCCCGATGCGCCGCGCGAGACGGGTCCGCTCACGGGAAGGGTCGATCCCCGCGACCCGCAGCCGCCCGCCGCTCGGCGTCAGGATGCCCGTCAGCATCTTGATCGTCGTCGACTTGCCCGCGCCGTTCGGGCCGATGTAACCGACCATCTCACCGCGCGGCACGGTGAAGCTGATGCCGTCGACGGCACGCACCTCGTGCCTCTCGCGCCGCATGAAGCCCGTCTTCTTGCGTACGTCGAAGACCTTCTCCACATGGTCCAGCTCAATGAGGTCTTTCTCCACGGCGGTTCAGCTCCCTGTGCTGCGGTACGAACGAAGGCCCGTGCGCCAGGCGAGGCCCGCCAGCGCGAGAAGGAGGGCGGCCACGAGCGGCGGCGTGAACGCCACCCACGTCGGCAGGTCCAGCGGATAGGGACGCCCCAGGACGTACAGCGCGGGGATCCAGTTCACGAAGGCCAGCGGCAGGATGAAGGTGACGCCCCGCACCAGGTCCTTGGCGAACACGGTCGGCGGGAACTGGAGCAGCGTGGTGCCGCCGTACGTGAACGCGTTCTGGACCTCGGCCGCGTCCTGCGCCACGAACTGGAAGGCCGCGCCGCCCACGAACACGGCCGCGAAGATGCCCGCGCCGCAGAGCAGCATCAGCGGGACCATCAGCACCTTCGACGGGGTCCAGGCGATGTCCAGGACCACGAGCGCGTACACCAGGACGAACGCGCCCTGCAGCAGCCGCCCGAGCCGGTGCAGCCCGAAGCGGTCGGCGGCCACCTGTGCGATCACCGGGGCGGGCCGCACCAGAAGCGTGTCGAGCGTGCCGTCACGCACCCGCTTGCCCAGCCGGTCCATGGAACCGAGGGAGAGGTCGGCGAGCCCGAACGAGGTGCACGTGGCGCCGTACAGGAAGGCGATCTCGGACAGCGAGTAGCCGCCGAGCCGGTCCACCTGCGAGAACATCAGCAGGATCGCCGCGAAGTCGAAGGCGGTCACCGCGAAATTGCCGAACGCGGTCATCGCGAAGGACAGCCGGTAGGCCATCAGGGAGCGGATCCACATGGCGGAGATCAGCCGGTAGGCCCGCAGCCCGTCCCGCACCTGCGTCAGGCCGCCCCGCACCCGCGTCAGGTCAGCCACCCTGGACCACCACCCGACGCGTGGCCACGGCCTGAAGAAGCCGCCCGGCCGTGAGCAGCGCCGCGGCCCAGCCGATCTGGAACGCGTACGTCCGCAACAGGTCCACGCCCGTGTGCTTGCCCAGGAACACATCGGCGGGCACCTGGAGCAGCGCCGACCAGGGCAGCGCGCGGGCGAACTCGCCGAGCGCGCCCGGGAAGACGTTCAGCGGGAGCAGCATCCCGGAGAAGAAGGTGCCCGCGAGCATCGCCACCTGGGTGGTGCCCGCGCCGTCCATCAGCCAGAACGCGGAGAGCGCCACCAGGAAGCGGATCGCGAAGCTGACGAGCGCGCCGAGGATCACGGCGAGCAGGAAGGCCAGCCAGCGCAGCGGTTCGGTGGGCAGGGCCAGGTCGAAGATGAGGGCGCCGACCACCATCGGCACGACACCGCGCCCGAGCAGCTGGAACAGGGCGCGGCCCAGGTCGGTCGCCAGCCACCAGAGCTGCAGGTCGGCGGGGCGGTACAGGTCGACGGCGATGTCCCCGGTGCGGATGCGTTCGATCAGCTCGCCCTCGAAGCCGCCGCCCATCAGCGCCATCACCGTGAGCAGCGCCTGCCCCAGCCACACGAACGTCAACGCCTGCGACTGGTCGTAACCGCCGAGCCCCGGCCGCTCGTCCCACAGGGCGATATAGGTGTACGCGAGGATCAGCCCGAAGACGGTGTTGGTGAACACTCCCGCCAGGGTCGCCGTCCGGTAGGTCGCGTACCGTCTGAAGCCTCCCCGGGCGACGGCCGCGTACAAGCGGAACCGTCCTATACGCACACGCATCCCCTTTGACGAGAGCCTTGACGATTTTGCGAGACCCTTGACCGAAGCCCTGCCCCGGCCTGGGCCAAAGGGACGGAGCCTAGTGCGGACGTCATCGCTCGTGCCAGGCATTTTCCGCACGCGGCGCGTGCCTGGCGGGGAACGCATGAAGCGACAGTGTGCAATGGGTCGTACGAGGCGTACGTGACGTACGACGCGAACCGGGAGTTCCACGAGACATGAGCAGCGACGAGCCGCAGCAGCAGGGCGCCAAGAAATCCGAGGGATGGGCGCCCCGCGAACCCGTGGACACCCCGGCCGACACGGCGTCCGACACACCGGCCGCCACTCCGGCCGCCGCGGCGTCCGACACTCCGGAGGCGCCGGACGCCGAAGGCACCGGCAAGAAGGGCAAGAAGAAGCGCCCCAAGCGCAAGGGCTGGCGGCGGATCTTCCCCACCTGGCGCATGGTGCTCGGCGGCTTCATCCTGCTGATCCTGCTCTGCGTCGGCGGCTTCGTCGCCGGCTACATGATCGTCGAGATCCCGCCCGCCAACGCGGCGGCCACCGCCCAGAGCAACGTCTACCTCTACGCCGACGGCAGCCAACTGGCCCGCGACGGCGAGGTCAACCGCGAGAACGTCCCGCTGAGCCAGATCCCCAAGGAAGTCCAGCACGCCGCGCTCGCCGCCGAGGACCGGGACTTCTACAGCGAATCCGCGGTCGACCCCAAGGCGATGATCCGCGCCGCCTACAACACCGTCACCGGCAAGGGAAAGCAGTCCGGCTCGACGATCACCCAGCAGTTCGTGAAGAACTACTACCTCGGCCAGGAACAGACGGTCACCCGCAAGGCCAAGGAGTTCTTCATCTCCATCAAGCTGGACCGCGAGGTGAGCAAGGACGACATCCTCGCCGGGTATCTGAACACCAGCTACTTCGGGCGCAACGCCTACGGCGTACAGGCCGCGGCCCAGGCGTACTTCGGCGAGGACGTCAAGGACCTGGACACCGCGCAGGGCGCCTACCTCGCCACGCTCCTCAACTCCCCCAACGCCTACGACGTGGCGACCCACCCGGAGAACAAGAAGCGCGCCGAGGGCCGCTGGAACTACGTCCTCGACGGCATGGTCAAGGAAGGCTGGCTCAGCCCCGCCGACCGGGCCAAGGCCAAGTTCCCCGCGCCGAAGGAGGCCAAGGGCGCCTCCGGCCTCTCCGGCCAGCGCGGCTACCTCGTGCAGGCCGTCGAGGACTACCTGACGTCCAACGACATCGTCGACGAGGACACCCTGGCCAAGGGCGGCTACCGCATCACCACCACCCTCCAGAAGGACCGCCAGGACGCCTTCAAGGAAGCCGTCGACGAGCAGGTGATGTCCAAGATCGACAAGGACGTCCGCAAGGTCGACCGCAACGTACGCGCGGGCGGCGCCTCGATCGACCCCAAGACCGGCAAGGTCGTCGCGATGTACGGCGGCATCGACTACACCAAGCAGTACGTCAACAACGCCACCCGCCGCGACTACCAAGTGGGCTCCACTTTCAAGCCGTTCGTCTTCACCTCGGCCGTGGAGAACGGCTCCGTCACCCAGGACGGCCAGCTCATCACCCCCAACACGATCTACGACGGCACCAACAAGCGCCCCGTGCAGGGCTGGGACGGCGGGGCCTACGCCCCCGAGAACGAGGACGACGTCGACTACGGCGACATCACCGTCCGCACCGCCACCGACAAGTCCGTCAACTCCGTGTACGCGCAGATGGCCGTCGACGTCGGCTCGGACAAGGTCAAGGACACCGCCGTCGCCCTCGGCGTCCCCGAGAACACCCCCGACCTGACCGCGTCCCCCTCCATCGCGCTCGGCCCGTCCACGGCCTCCGTCCTGGACATGACGGAGGCGTACGCGACGCTCGCCAACCACGGCAAGCACCCCACGTACACGATGGTCGAGAAGGTCACCAAGGGCGGCCAGGAAGTCGAACTGCCCGAGCCGAGGACCGCGCAGGCCGTCAGCCGCGAGGCCGCCGACACCACCACCTCGATCCTGCAGAGCGTCGTCGACGGCGGCACCGGAACAGCCGCCCAGGCCGCGGGCCGCCCCGCCGCAGGCAAGACCGGCACCGCCGAGGAGGACAAGGCGGCCTGGTTCGCGGGCTACACCCCCGAACTCGCCACCGTCGTCTCCGTGATGGGCCAGAACCCCGACACCGGCGCGCACACCCCGCTCTACGGGGCGCTCGGCCAGGCCCGCATCAACGGCGGCGGCTACCCCGCGCAGATCTGGGCCCAGTTCACCAGGGACGCCCTGGAGGGCAAGCCGGTGCAGGACTTCGACCTGGAGCTCGAGGACGGCGCCGACGTGCCGCCCGTCCCGGACCCCACGGACACCGAGGAGGACCCGGCCACCGGCGGGGCCGCCACGGGCGGTGACGACACCACGCAGGGCCAGGACCAGGGCCAGACCCAGGGTCAGGATCAGGGCCAGACCCAGGGCCAGGACCAAGGCCAGACCGAGGGCCAGGACCAGGGCCAGACGCAAGGCCAGGACCAGGGGCAGACCCAGGGCGGACCGACGGACGGCGGCACCACCGACGGCTCGACGGCCGACGGCGGAGCCACCGCCGACGGAGGCGCCGCCCAGGGCGGCCAGACCGACGGCACCACCGCGGACGGCGGAACAGGCGTCGACGAAGGAGCCCTGGGCGGCGGCCTCACCGAAGGCACGGCGGCCAGAAGGAAGGGCGAGGGCAACCAGGCGTACTACGACTACTAGGGGCCCGAGTACGACGCCCTGCCTGCCGGCGCCCCGCGTACTAGTGCCCCGAGGTCGCCTTCAGGCCCACGACGGCGACCAGCAGCAACACCACGAAGAAGATCCGGGCGGCGGTGGCCGGCTCACCGAGCACCATCATCCCGACCACCGCCGCACCGGCAGCACCGATGCCGACCCACACGCCGTACGCCGTACCGATCGGCAGCGTCTTGGCGGCATGCGAGAGCAGCATCATGCTCGCGACGATCCCAAGGCCGGTGAACACGCTCGGCCACAGCCGCGTGAACCCCTCGGTGAACTTCATCCCAATCGACCAGCCCACCTCGAGCAGACCGGCGACGATCAACAGAACCCAGGCCACGACGGCACCTCCGACACGTGAGACGCGAGATCGCGTCACTTGAATGGGGGTGCGTCGTCTTTGCGGAAACCCGGTACGGCGCGTCTCGTCGGGGTCCTTCCAAGGTAGCAAAGGACACGCGTAAGGGGCTGGTGACCATGGTCACCAGCCCCTTGCACACGCCTGCGGACCCCTACAGATAAAGGCCCGTCGAATCCTCGGAGCCCTCGAACCGGTCGGCGGCCACGGCATGCAGATCGCGCTCACGCATCAGCACGTACGCCACACCCCGCACCTCCACCTCGGCCCGGTCCTCCGGGTCGTACAGCACCCGGTCACCCGGCTCCACCGCCCGCACGTTCTGCCCCACCGCGACGACCTCCGCCCAGGCCAGACGCCTGCCGACGGCAGCGGTCGCGGGAATCAGGATGCCGCCGCCGGACTTGCGCTCACCCTCGGCGGTGTCCTGCCGCACGAGCACACGGTCGTGCAGCATCCGGATGGGCAGCTTGTCGTCGTGGGGGCTGTGTCCCCGGCTCTTGGCGCTCACGCCCCGAACCTACCTGCCGACGATCCGCACGGACGATGCCGGGTCAGCCCTTGCGGCGCCGCGTGCTCACCGCGAGCATCCCCACGAGACCCACGACCACCAGCGCCACCGGAACGATCCGCTCCAGACGCGGCGCACCGTCCTCACGCACCAGCTGGCCCCGCACATCGGACACCACGCGGTTCGCACCGACGTACGCCCGCCCGAGGGAATTGTCCACACTGGCGACGACCTTGGCCTTCGCGTCACCCACGATCGTCTTCGGGTGAACCCGCACCCCGATCTCGTCGAGCGTCTCGGCAAGCGTCACGCGACGGCGCTTGATGTCCGCCTCGATCTGCGCCGGGGTCCTGATATCCGACGTGTCCGACACCGCGCTGCCTCCGTGGTCGTGTCCGGCTGTCTGATCCTTCAGTACGTCTCGCCGACAGTCTGTCAGCTCCACGCGCACAGCACCCCACGGCACCCCTATTACGCTCGACTCCGTCACCAGACGTTTTACGAACATCCCGTTACGAGCACCTGCGCGAGGAGACCGAAGATGAGCGAGCGACTCACCCCCGGCGACACGGCCCCGGCCTTCACCCTGCCGGACGCGGACGGCAACGAGGTCTCCCTCGCCGACCACAAGGGCCGCAAAGTCATCGTCTACTTCTACCCCGCCGCCCTCACCCCCGGCTGCACCAAGCAGGCCTGCGACTTCACCGACAACCTCGACGCCCTCGCCACCGCCGGCTACGACGTCATCGGCGTGTCCCCCGACAAGCCCGAGAAGCTCGCCAAGTTCCGCGAGCAGGAGAACCTCAAGGTCACGCTCGTCGGCGACCCCTCCAAGGAGACCCTGGAGGCCTACGGCGCCTTCGGCGAGAAGAAGCTCTACGGCAAGACCGTGACCGGCGTCATCCGCTCCACGGTCGTCGTCGACGAAGCGGGCAAGGTCGAGCACGCGTTCTACAACGTCAAGGCGACAGGCCACGTAGCCAAAATCATCAAGGACCTGGGTATCTGACCCGCCCCGGGCCCACACCCCCCCCCCACGACTGTGACGAACGCCCCCTTCAAAGGGGCGTTCGTTTGCGTCGGCCAACTTCGAGCAAGTGATGCCAGGAGGATTGTTCGCAGAACGGAAGGACTACCCATGGCGGCCCACGACGAGGCAGCGGCCGACGCCGACGCGGTCAAGCGGCACCGCAACCTGTTCCGGGCCGTCAAACGGCGCAAAGACCCCCCGCTGCGCCGCACCGACATCACGGTCACGGACGAGGCCGCGGTCAAGCGGGCGGTCAAGGCCGCATCGCTCGGCAACGCCATGGAATGGTTCGACTTCGGCATCTACAGCTACCTCGCCGTCACCATCGGCCACGTCTTCTTCCCATCCGGGAACGACACGGTCCAGCTGATCTCGTCCTTCGCGACCTTCGCGGTGTCCTTCCTCGTACGCCCCATCGGCGGCATGGTCTTCGGCCCCATGGGCGACAAGATCGGCCGCAAGAAGGTCCTCGCCCTCACGATGATCCTCATGGCCATCGGCACCCTCGCCATCGGCCTGATCCCGTCCTACGCCACCATCGGCTTCTGGGCCCCCGTCCTGCTGATCTTCTTCCGCCTCGTCCAGGGCTTCTCCACCGGCGGTGAGTACGGCGGCGCGTCCACCTTCATCGCCGAGTACGCCCCCGACAAGCGCCGCGGCTTCTTCGGCAGCTTCCTGGAAATGGGCACCCTGGCCGGCTACACCGGCGCCGCGGGACTCGTCCTCATCCTCAACAGCGCACTCGGCGCGGACACCATGGAGCAGTGGGGCTGGCGCGTCCCCTTCCTCGTCGCGGGACCGCTCGGCCTCGTCGGCCTCTACCTGCGGCTGAAGCTCGACGAGACACCCGCGTTCCAGAAAATGGAGGACGCCACCTTCCACGCGGCGTCCGAAGGCGCCTCCACCGTCGAGACCACCGCCAAGGGCGACCTCGCCAAGATCTTCCGCGAGCACTGGCCGACGCTGATCCTCTGCATCGCCCTGGTCGGCGCGTACAACGTCACCGACTACATGCTCCTGTCGTACATGCCGACATACCTCTCCGACGAACTCGGCTACGACGACTCACACGGCCTGCTCATCCTCATCGGCACCATGATCGTCCTGATGCTGCTCATCACCCAGGTCGGCAAGCTCTCCGACCGCTTCGGGCGCAAGCCGCTCCTGATGACGGGCATGGTCAGCTTCTTCGTCCTCTCCATCCCGGCGTTCCTCCTGATCAAGCAGGGCAGCCTGATCGCAGTCTCCGCCGGCATGCTCCTCCTGGGCCTCTCCCTGCTCTGCCTCCTCGGCACGATGTCGGCGACGCTCCCGGCCCTGTTCCCCACCTCGGTCCGCTACGGCTCCCTGTCGGTGGGCTACAACATCTCCGCCTCCCTCTTCGGCGGCACGGCCCCCCTGGTCATCACGTCCCTGATCAGCGTCACGGGCACGGACATGATCCCGGCGTACTACTCGATGGCGGCGGCGCTGGTCGGCATCATCGCGGTCTCCTGCATGAAGGAAACAGCCCAGAAGCCGCTGTCGGGCTCGCCCCCGTCGGTGGGAACAAGGGAGGAAGCAGCAGAAATGGTCGAGGCAGCAGCCCCAACGCCGCGCTTCTGACTCCCCTCCCCCTCCGGCCCGGAACGGCCCGCCCCTCGCACAAGAGGGGCGGGCCGTTCCGCATTTCGTGCGTGACTGTCCGATAAGCGGTTCGTTAGCCCGTACGAGACTGCGGTGCGCGGTCGGATGGGGAGGGGAACGATGCCGGACCCGTACAGCAAGGATCGGTTGATGCCGGTCGTCGCCGAGGCCCGCAACTGGACTGACCTGATGCGGCGCCTCGGCCTCAGGCCGAGCGGAGGGCAACGGCGCGTGCTGCAAGAGAAGGTGGCCTGCCACGGACTCGACACGAGCCACTTCGCCCAGCGCAGCCCCTGGCGCAAATATCCGGACGCCGCGATAGCTGAAGCCGCCGTGTCGTCGTCCTCGCTTCGCGAGGTGGCACTCAAGTTGGGCGCCGCACCAGCCACCGGAACGCTCTCGCACATCCGCCGCCGCATCAGCGCTGCCGGCATCGACATCAGCCACTTCCCCGGCATGGACCGACCCGAACTGGATCTGCCCTTCACCGCCGAGGAACTGAGGGCCGCGGCCGCGGCGGCGAGCAGCGTGCGCGGCGTGGCGCGCGCCTTGGGGATACCTGACGACAGCCGCTCACGCGCAGCGCTGAGCCGCATGCTGCGCGCGCAGGGCATCGACACCGGGCACTTCTCCCACCAGCGTCCGTCGATCCCGGAGGAACAACTCCGCGACCTGGTACGAAGCTGCGACAGCTACGCCGATGTGATGCGGGGCCTCGGCATGGAGGTCGACGACACCAACCACCGCCGCGTTCGGCGCGCGGCAGCGCACCTCGGCCTCGACACCAGCCACTTCAAACGCCGTCCCTGGGCGCAGGCGGAGCGTCCCGCTCCGCCACCCATCGCTCATCGGGTGCTGGTCGTGCTGCCGGATGACGCCGGACGGACCAACAGGGCTCAGCTCCACCGAGCCCTGAGCGAGATCGGGTTGCCGTACGTGTGCGCCGGGTGTGGCAGCACCGGTGAATGGCTCGGGCGCCCGATCACCCTGCAGATCGACCACGTCAACGGGAACTGGCGCGACAACCGGCGGGAGAACCTTCGGTACTTGTGCCCCAACTGTCATGCGCTGACGGAGACGTGGTGTCGGCAGAAGGGAAGGACGCCGCTCACCGGATAGCAGCCGACCCTCGTTACACTTACAGCCGCCCGTCATGCCTGACGACGGGCGGCTAGCGGCGGTGGCGCAGTGGCGACGCAGCAGACTTAGGATCTGTGGCCCTTGATCGGGCTTGAGGGTTCGAATCCCTTCCGCCGCACAAAAATGACCTGCGAATCAGAGGTTTGATCGCAGGTCATTTTTATGCGCTCCCTCAGCCCAACAGCTCCCGAACCACCGGCACCAGCGCCCGGAACGCCTTCCCCCGGTGGCTGATCGCGTTCTTTTCCTCCGCGGAGAGTTCTGCGCACGTGCGGGACTCGCCCTCCGGCTGGAGGATCGGGTCGTAGCCGAAGCCGCCTGTGCCTGACGGGGTGTGGCGGAGGGTGCCGCGGAGTTGGCCCTCCACCACCCGCTCCGTGCCGTCCGGGAGGGCGAGGGCTGCCGCGCAGGCGAAGTGGGCTCCCCGGTGGGTGTCCGCGTCGATGTCGCCCAGCTGGGCGAGCAACAGCCGCAGGTTCGCCGCGTCGTCGCCGTGCTTGCCCGCCCAGCGGGCGGAGAAGATGCCGGGGGCTCCGCCGAGGACGTCGACGCAGAGGCCGGAGTCGTCGGCGACGGCGGGGAGGCCGGTGGCCTCGGCGAGGGCGTGGGCCTTGAGGAGGGCGTTCTCGGCGAAGGTGACGCCGGTTTCCCTGACGTCGGGGATCTCGGGGTAGGCGTCCGCGCCGACGAGCTCGTGGGTGAGGCCTGCGTCGGCGAGGATCGCCTTGAGTTCCGTGATCTTGCCGGCGTTGCGGGTGGCGAGGATGAGGCGGGTCATGGCGTCCAGTATCGACCAGCGTCCCGGCCTCCTGGCGTTACGGGGTGCAGACCTTGGTCAGTTCGCTCGTCGCGTCCACGATCGGCTTGAGGTCAGGGGTCGCGTCGCCGTTGTTGATGGCGTCGCGGACGTTGCCGACGGCCTTGTCGAGGTCGTCGACGGCCTTGTTCACGTCGGTGTCGTCGGTCTTGTCGCCGATCTCGTCGATGTTCTTGTCGATCTTGTCGAGTGCCTCGTCCGCCTGTGTGGGGTCGTCGCCGGCCTTCTCGAGGGCCTGCTGCAGGTCGGTGACGCTGTCGGCGATGGCGTCGGCGGTCTGGACGCAGTCGAGGGCCTTGTTGACGGCGTCGCACCCGACCAGGCCGATGCCCGCCGGTACGGCGATCAGAACTGCGGTGATGGCGGTGGCTATACGGCGGTGACGCGCGGCCATGCTTGGGTCCCTCCCCGGGTGCTGTACGGGCGCACGGCTTTGCCCGTGCGCCCGTATTCGTTAGAACGCGTGTGGGGGGTCCGATGGTTGCCTTCCGGACCGTGGGGTTGCCGGAAGGCGGCGGCGCCCGTCGTCGGCCGCGCGCGTCGTCCTACTTGGTTGCTTCGAGCGCTGCGCGCTGGAACGCGGCGAGGTCTTCGCAGCCGCCGACGGCGAGGTCGAGGAGGGCGTTGAGTTCCTTGCGGTCGAAGGGCTCGGCCTCGGCGGTGCCCTGGACCTCGACGAAGCGGCCGTCGCCGGTGCAGACGACGTTCATGTCGGTGTCGGCCTTGACGTCTTCCTCGTAGCGGAGGTCGAGGAGGGGTACGCCGCCGACGATGCCGACGGAGACGGCGGAGACGGTGTCGGTGAGGGGCTTGCGGCCGGCCTTGATGAGCTTCTTGCCCTGGGCCCAGGCGACGGCGTCGGCGAGGGCGACGTAGGCGCCGGTGATGGCGGCGGTGCGGGTGCCGCCGTCGGCCTGGAGGACGTCGCAGTCGAGGACGATGGTGTTCTCGCCGAGGGCCTTGTAGTCGATGACGGCGCGCAGTGACCGTCCGATGAGGCGGGAGATCTCGTGGGTGCGGCCGCCGATCTTGCCGCGTACGGATTCGCGGTCGCCGCGGGTGTTGGTGGAGCGGGGGAGCATCGAGTACTCGGCGGTGACCCAGCCTTCGCCGCTGCCCTTGCGCCAGCGGGGGACGCCTTCGGTGACGGAGGCGGTGCAGAAGACCTTGGTGTCGCCGAAGGAGATGAGGACGGAGCCTTCGGCGTGCTTGCTCCAGCCGCGTTCGATGGTGATCGGGCGGAGTTGTTCGGGGGTGCGGCCGTCGATTCGGGGTGCGGGGAGCGGCGTGGAGAGAGGCGTGGAGGACATGCGGTCGAGCCTATCGGCACATGGCTGAGGGCCCTGACCGGTTGTCGGCGGGCCCTCGGCGGTGGATCGAGCTGTGCTCGGCTGGGTTCAGCTGCTCACATCATGTCTTCGATGTCTGCGGCGATGGGGTCGGCGTCGGTGCCGATGACGACCTGGATCGCGGTGCCCATCTTGACGACTCCGTGGGCGCCTGCGGCCTTCAGGGCGGCGTCGTCGACGAGGCTCGGGTCGTGGACCTCGGTGCGGAGGCGGGTGATGCAGCCCTCGACCTCTTCGATGTTGTCGATGCCGCCGAGCCCGGCGACGATCTTCTCAGCCTTGCTGGCCATGGTGTTCTCCCTGTTCTTAAAGGACGCGGCCTCACCACACCGTAGGTCCGCTTTGTCACGGTAACGCACGGTTGGAGCATCTTCGCGGGCGGCTACGGCACTCGTACCCAATGATGGCGATCAAGGTGCCATCCCCACGGCAATCCTCATGCCACTCCTGCCGGGACGGCACCGCACTCGTTCCGCAACTGGTCTACACCAGTTTTCAACGCCCGCCAAACCTGGCTTGTTCCGGAGGGGACGCCGATGAGTACCGACGCAGCAGCGGTGCCGCAGAAGAAGTGGTGGAACGGCCTGTTCCAGGGCCTGCAGAAGATGGGCCGCAGCCTCCAGCTCCCCATCGCCGTACTGCCCGCCGCCGGCATCCTCAACCGTCTCGGACAGCCGGACGTCTTCGGCGCGGACGGCCTCGGCTGGGACAACGTGGCCAAGGTCTTCGCGGCGGCGGGTGGTTCCCTTCTGGACTCCACGCTGGGTCTGCCCCTGCTGTTCTGCATCGGTGTCGCGATCGGCATGGCCAAGAAGGCGGACGGCTCCACGGCGCTCGCCGCGGTGGTGGGTTTCCTCGTGTACTACGCGGTGCTTCGCGCCTTCCCCGACGACTGCCCGGCGGACACCACGTTCGGCGCCGCGGGCATGTGGAGCGGGGTCTGCATCGCGGAGGACGGGACGCCCGCGCAGGCCGCGTACCAGAATCCAGGGGTCTTCGGCGGCATCGTGATGGGTCTGCTCGCCGCGTGGTTCTGGCAGCGCTATCACCGCGTGAAGCTGGTCGACTGGCTGGGCTTCTTCAACGGCCGCCGTCTGGTGCCGATCATCATGGCCTTCGTCGGGCTGGTCTTCGCCGGTCTGTGCGTGTGGATCTGGCCGCCCATCGGTGACGCGCTGACCAGCTTCTCCAAGTGGCTCGTGGACCTGGGGTGGCTGGGCTCCGGGATCTTCGGCGTGGCCAACCGCGCGCTGCTCACGATCGGTCTGCACCAGTTCCTGAACACGTTCGTCTGGTTCCAGTTCGGTGACTACGAGAAGCCCGACGGCACGATGGTCCACGGTGACATCAACCGGTTCCTGGCGGGTGACCCGACGGCGGGTCAGTTCACCTCGGGCTTCTTCCCGATCATGATGTTCGCGCTGCCCGCGGCGGCTCTGGCGATCACCCACGCGGCCCGGCCGGAGCGCCGCAAGGTGGTCGGCGGCCTGATGCTGTCGGTCGGTCTGACGTCGTTCGTCACGGGCATCACCGAGCCGATCGAGTACTCGTTCCTCTTCATCGCGCCCGCGCTGTACGCGATCCACGCGGTGCTCACCGGTGTCTCGATGGCGGTGACGTGGGCGCTGGGGGTCAAGGACGGCTTCAGCTTCTCGGCGGGTCTCATCGACTACGTCATCAACTGGAGTCTGGCGACCAAACCCTGGCTGATCATTCCCATCGGGCTCGTGTTCGCCGTCGTGTACTACGCCTTGTTCAGCTTCGTGATCCGCAAGTTCGACCTGCATACGCCGGGGCGTGAGCCGGAGGAGGAAGCGGAAGCGCAGGACGCGGAGCAGACGAAGGCTTAGCCGCTGGCAGGGCCGTCGTTCCGGCCCGCTGCCGCGTCGCACCGGAAGGCCCCGGGACCTTGTGGTCCTGGGGTCTTTCCACGTCAATTTCGCGTTATGGCGGACCCCACAAAACTCGTGGGTTCCTTACGTCACCTTCACCGTGCTACAACAGGTCTACACCACTTAATGGTGTAGACCACGCGGCCGTCCGCCGCGACCCCCGGAGACGCCGCCGTCACCCACTTCCCTGTCCCCAGGCGGCGCCTTGCCCACTGGAGGAAGTTGTGTCCACGGCCAGTGCCGCCCCCGCGGCCGACAAGAAGAAGGGCTCCGGCGCGATGGCTGTCATGCAGCGCATCGGCCGCAGCCTCATGCTGCCGGTCGCCGTGCTGCCCGCAGGCGCCCTGCTCGTCCGGCTCGGCAACCCCGACATGCTCGGACGCCCGTCGTTCCCGGAATTCATCACGAAGATCGCCGGCTTCATGGCCGCGGGTGGCAACGCCATCCTCGACAACATGGCGCTGCTGTTCGCCGTCGGCATCGCGATCGGCTTCGCCAAGAAGTCGGACGGCTCGACGGCCCTGGCCGCCGTCACCGGCTACCTGGTCTTCAAGAACGTGCTCGCCACGTTCACCGACCCGAACCTCGACAAGATCGCCAAGGTCGTCGACGGCAAGATAGTCATGACCGAGGCCCCGGTGGACGCCAAGGTCCTCGGCGGTGTCGTGATGGGCATCGTCGTCGCCCTGCTCTACCAGAAGTTCTACCGGACCAAGCTGCCCGACTGGGCGGGCTTCTTCGGCGGCCGCCGCCTCGTCCCGATCCTCTCGGCCTTCGCGGGCCTGCTCCTCGGCATCGTCTTCGGCTACATCTGGCCGGTCCTCGGCACGGGTCTGCACAACTTCGGTGAGTGGCTCGTCGGTTCCGGCGCCGTGGGCGCGGGCATCTTCGGTGTCGCCAACCGCGCGCTGATCCCGGTCGGCATGCACCACCTCCTGAACTCCTTCCCGTGGTTCCAGGCCGGTTCGTACGAGGGCAAGAGCGGCGACATCAACCGCTTCCTCGCGGGTGACCCGACCGCCGGACAGTTCATGACCGGCTTCTTCCCGATCATGATGTTCGCGCTTCCCGCGGCCTGCCTCGCGATCGTGCACTGCGCCCGTCCCGAGCGCCGCAAGGTCGTCGGCGGCATGATGTTCTCGCTCGCGCTCACCGCCTTCGTGACCGGTGTGACCGAGCCGATCGAGTTCACGTTCATGTTCATCGCCCCGGTCCTGTACGCGATCCACGCGGTCCTCACCGGTGTCTCCATGGCGCTGACCTGGGCGCTCGGCATGAAGGACGGCTTCGGCTTCTCGGCGGGAGCGGTCGACTTCTTCCTCAACCTCGGCATCGCCAGCAACCCATGGGGCCTGGCCCTGGTGGGCCTCTGCTTCGCCGCGGTCTACTACGTGGTCTTCCGCTTCGCGATCACCAAGTGGAACCTCCCGACGCCGGGCCGCGAGTCCGACGAGGAGCTCGCCGAGATCCTCAAGGCCGAGGCGAAGTAGCCTCCCGCCCCCTCGCATGACGAAGCCCCGCACCGTTGAGACCAACGGTGCGGGGCTTCGTCGTGCCGCTAGATCTCGTACGTCCTGCCGGGCGCCGCGAGTTCGGTGGGGCCGTCGTACACCGAGCGCGCGTCCGCCAGGTTCACCTGGGGGTCCGTCCACGGCGGGATGTGGGTGAGGACCAGTCGCCCGGCATTGGCGCGCCGTGCGGACTCGCCGGCCTCGCGGCCGTTGAGGTGCAGGTCGGGGATGTTCTCCTTGCCGTGCGTGAAGGCCGCCTCGCAGAGGAACAGGTCGGTGTCGGCGGCCAGTTCCTCGAGCGCGCCGCACACCCCGGTGTCTCCCGAGTACGTGAGGGACCTGCCCCCGTGCTCGACGCGGATGCCGTACGCCTCGACGGGGTGGTGGACCTTCTCCGTGCGGACGGAGAACGGGCCGATGTCGAACGAGGCCGGCTTGACGGTGTGGAAGTCGAAGACCTCGCTCATCGAGGAGGCCGAGGGGGTGTCGGCGTACGCGGTGGTCAGGCGCTGTTCCGTGCCCTCGGGTCCGTAGACCGGGATGGGGGCGCAGCGGCCGCCTTCGTGCCGGTAGTAGCGCGCCACGAAGTAGGCGCACATGTCGATGCAGTGGTCGGCGTGCAGGTGGCTGAGGAAGATCGCGTCCAGGTCGTACAGACCGACGTGGCGCTGCAGCTCGCCGAGGGCGCCATTGCCCATGTCGAGCAGCAGCCGGAAGCCGTCGGCCTCTACGAGGTAGCTCGAACAGGCCGAGTCCGCGGACGGAAACGACCCCGAGCAGCCGACGACGGTGAGCTTCATGGAGCGGAAACCTCCGGGGGCGAAACGGGGGTTGTGCGGGGGCCTTGCGGGGGCTCGCGAAGGGCCTGCGAGAGGCTCTTCGAGGAGTTCTGCGGTCCGTCGAGCGTAAGGCGCAAAAGGTCCGGTCGCTCCTCCGTCGTGGGCCGTTGTGGGAGAACTCACCTGCGCTGTCACCGGTTCGGGGGGCGCGCGGGGCGGGGAGCGCCCCGGTACCGTCTGCGGTATGGATACGTCATGGTGGCTCGCCCTGGCCGCCGTGGTGGTGCTCGCCGCGGTCGCCGCGGTGGTGGACGGCCGGGGTCGCTCCGACCGCGGTCCCCGCGGTCGTACCACCCGGCCGCCGGGACGTCCGCGCGGCCCGCGGCGCAGGCTGCCCGCGCCGAGACCGGCGGAGATCTGGTGGGCGCGGGTGCCGTACGAGGACGGTCCGGGGGCGAAGGACCGGCCCTGTCTGGTGTTGTCGGTGCGGGGCGAGAGCGCGGTCGTCGCGAAGATCACCAGCAAGTACCACGACGAGCGGGCCGGGGTGATTCCGTTGCCGCCCGGGGCGGTGGGGGACGCGCGGGGCCGTCCGAGTTTCCTGGAGACCGACGAGCTGCGGGACGTGCCGGTGTGGGAGTTCCGCAGGCGGGCGGGGACCGTGGATCCGGCGCTGTGGGATCAGATCAGGTACTTGGCGGGCTGACCGGCGAGAACGCCGGGCCGGACAGCGAAAACGCCGGTCGGTCTGGAGGTGTCCAGTCCGGCCGGCGTCGTCTTCGCGGCTGTTCTCAAGCCCACAGTTGTCCTTGCACCGTTTCGATGGCCTCCTCGGTCGTCGCCGCGGTGTAGACGCCGGTCGAGAGGTATTTCCAGCCACCGTCGGCCACCACGAACGCGATGTCGGCGGACTCCCCCGCGGCCAGGGCCTTCTTGCCGACGCCGATCGCCGCGTGCAGTGCGGCGCCGGTGGAGACGCCGGCGAAGATGCCCTCCTGCTGGAGGAGCTCACGGGTCCGTGTCACCGCGTCGGCCGAGCCGACCGAGAAGCGGGTGGTCAGGACCGACGCGTCGTACAGCTCGGGCACGAAGCCCTCGTCGAGGTTGCGCAGGCCGTACACGAGGTCGTCGTAGCGGGGCTCCGCGGCGACGATCTTGATGTCCGGCTTCTGCTCGCGCAGGAAGCGGCCCACGCCCATGAGCGTGCCCGTCGTGCCGAGGCCCGCCACGAAGTGGGTGATGGAGGGCAGGTCGGCGAGGATCTCGGGACCGGTGGTCGCGTAGTGCGCGCCCGCGTTGTCCGGGTTGCCGTACTGGTAGAGCATGACCCAGTCCGGGTGCTCGGCGGAGAGCTCCTTGGCGACGCGTACCGCTGTGTTGGAGCCTCCGGCCGCCGGGGAGGAGATGATCTCCGCGCCCCACATGGCGAGGAGGTCGCGCCGCTCCTGCGAGGTGTTCTCCGGCATGACGCACACGATGCGGTAGCCCTTGAGCTTGGCCGCCATGGCGAGCGAGATGCCCGTGTTGCCGGACGTCGGCTCCAGGATCGTGCAGCCGGGCGTCAAACGCCCGTCCTTCTCCGCCTGTTCGACCATGTGCAGCGCCGGGCGGTCCTTGATGGAGCCGGTGGGGTTACGGTCCTCCAGCTTCGCCCAGATACGGACGTCCTCGGACGGGGAGAGCCGCGGCAGGCGGACGAGGGGCGTGTTGCCCACGGCCGCCAGCGGGGAGTCGTAGCGAGGCATCCGCGATCAGACCATGCCGCCGGCCACGGCCGGGAGGATCGTGACGTTGTCGCCGTCCGTGAGCTTGGTGGAGATGCCGTCCAGGAAGCGGACGTCCTCGTCGTTCAGGTACACGTTCACGAAGCGGCGCAGCTTGTCGCCGTCCACGATGCGCTCGGCGATGCCCGCGTGCCGCGAGTCGAGGTCGCTGAAGAGTTCGGCGAGGTTGTCGCCGCTGCCCTCGACGGCCTTGGCGCCGTCGGTGTAGGTGCGGAGGATGGTCGGGATGCGGACCTCGATGGCCATGGCTTGGGCTCCTGTCGGGAGAAGTCACGTGGGTGGGCGCGCGGCGGCCCGGTCGTGCGGGTGCGTACGTGCGGGTGCATGTATGCGGGGTGCGTAGGCGTTACGCGGGGATGGCGCCGCGGCTCACGGCCGTACGGCGGCGGCTGTCAGCGCGAACAGATCGCGCTGGAGAGCCTGCACAAATCGACGTGCAGACGCGCAACGAGCAGCATGCCCGGCATCTTGTCGCTCACGTCGTGGGGAACCATGCGGTCATCGTATCGATTCCCGGTCCGGGTTCTGGAATGTGATCTCACATCGTGGATGGTTGGCGTCCATCACGTGGATGGGGGGAGGTAGGTGACCGTCGGCGCCCCGGTCGCGGGGTGCACCGAGACCTCTGCCGTGACCCCGTACACGTCGGCGAGGAGCTCGCTGGTCAGGACTTCTTTGGGCGGTCCTGACGCGACGAGCGTGCCGGCGTCGAGGACGTACAGGCGGTCGCAGTAGTAGGCCGCCAGATTGAGGTCGTGCAGGGCAAGCAGATTCGTCGTGCCGAGGTCGCGGACCAGGGCGAGGATCTCCAGCTGGTAGCGGATGTCCAGATGATTGGTCGGTTCGTCGAGGACCAGGACCGCGGGCTCCTGCACCAGCGCCCTCGCCACCAGGGCACGCTGGCGCTCACCGCCGGAGAGCCCGGCGAAGACGCGGTGCGCGAGGTCCGCGGCGCCGACCCTCTCCAGCGCATCGCCGACCAGGACGTCGTCCCGCGCGGTGTCCGCCTCCCAGAAGTGTTTGTGCGGGGAGCGGCCCATGGCGACGATCTGCCGGACGGTGAGCTCGAAGCCGGTGTGCCCGTCCTGCGGGACGGTGGCGATGCGGCGGGCGCGGTCCTTGGCCGAGCGGCCCGCCAGGTCGTCGCCGTCCAGGAGGACGCGGCCGCCGGTGGGCGCGAGGGTGCCGTAGACGCAGCGCAGGAGGGTGGTCTTGCCGCTGCCGTTGGGGCCGACGATGCCGATGGTCTCGCCGGGCCCCGCGTGCAGGGTGACGTCGTCGACGAGGCGCTTGGCCCCGATCGCGTAGGAGAGGCCCTCGGTGCGGAGAGTTGCTGGGTGGCTCATGCGGTCGCCTCCGTACGGTTCCTTCGGAGCATCCACAGGAAGAACGGGCCGCCCGTCAGCGCGGTGAGGACGCCGACCGGGATGTCCTGCGGCGCCGCGACCGTGCGTGCGGCGAGATCAGCGGCGACCAGGAACACGGCGCCCATCAGGGCCACCACCGGCAGCAGCGTCCGGTGGGCGGCGCCGACCAGCATCCGGGCCGCGTGCGGCACCATCAGGCCGACGAAGCCGACGGCCCCGCTGTACGCGACGAGTACGCCGGTCAGGAGCGAGGCGAGGACGAAGACGGCGACGCGGAAGCGGGCCGTGTCGAGGCCGAGGACGGTGGCGCCCTCCTCCCCCACCAGGAGGAGGTCCAGGGGCCTGGCGAGGGCGACGAGCAGGGCCGTGCCGAGGAGGAGTGCGACGCCGGGCAGCGCGAGCATGTCCCAACGGGCGCTGCCGAGGCCGCCGAGCGTCCAGTACAGGACTTCCTTGAGGTGGTCGGCGCTGTCGGCGGTGATCAGGATGAGGCTGGTCAGGGCGGCCAGGATGTACGAGACGGCCACCCCCGCCAGGATCAGGCGGCCGGTGGCGAAACCGCCGCCTCCCGACCTCGCCAGGGTGTAGACGACGAGGAGCGAGAGCAGGGCGCCCACGAAGGCCGCGGCCGGGATGGTGACGGTGGTGGCGAGGCCCGCTCCCAGGCCGAAGACGCTGCCGAGGACGATGACGGCGACGGCTCCGGCGGAGGCGCCGGAGGAGACTCCGAGGAGGAAGGGGTCGGCCAGGGGGTTCCTCACCAGGGCCTGGAGGACTGTGCCGATCACGGCGAGTCCCGCGCCTACGGCTGCGCCGAGCAGGACCCGGGGTAGGCGGACGTCCAGGACGATGGTGCGGAACGGGGACGGTTCCGCACCTCCCGTCAGGATCTGCAGGACGTCGGCGGTGGGTATGCGTACTGAGCCCAGAGCGAGGCCGGCGACGACCGCTGCCGCCAGTGCCGCGCAGAGCGCTGCGATGACTGTCGCGTAGCTCAGGCGGCTGCGGGTTCGTGCGGCCGCCCTTACCCCGGACTGGTTGCCGTCCATCACCGGCTTCGCCGAGTTCGTCCTCAAACGCCGGACGGGCTGGAATACCCGCCGGACGGGCTGAGATTTCACAGCTGGTCCGCCAGCTTCCCCACCGCCGCCGGGGCCCGTACCCCCGCCACCGTGTCCGACAGCGGGAGTACCGCGAAGCGCTTGTGTTTGATGGCGGGGACGTTCGCCAGGACCGGGTCGTCCAGGAGGCGCTTCTTCTTCTGGGCCACCGTCGTGCCGCCGTAGTCGAGGATCACGATCACCTCGGGCTTGCGGTCGACCACCGACTCCCAGGACGCGTCGCCGAAGGACTTGTCCAGGTCGGCGAAGACGTTGCGGCCGCCCGCCCGCTCGATGATGTCGTTGCCGATGCCCCGGCCGCCTGCCGTGAAGGCAGACTTGTCGCCGCTGTCGTAGACGAAGACCGGGACGGGCTTCTTGGACTTCGCCTCCCTCTGCGCCAGTTCGCGCTGTGCCGCGGCCACCCACTTGTCCGCCCGCGCCCGCACCCCGAACGTGCTGCCGACCTCGCGGACCTCCCTGTAGACGTCGTCCATCGAGACGGGCTTCTTGGCGCAGCCCTCGACGTTCAGGCGGCTCTCGATGCCGGACTTCGCGAGGGCTTCGCGGCTGCGGCCCTCGCCTGCCTGGAAGGCGCTCGCGTAGCCGCCGTAGACGAAGTCGGGGTTCGTGGCCAGGAGCTTCTCGTACGAGGGGTACTCCTTGGCGAGGACCGGGGTGTCCGCGTACGCCTTCGCGTACTTCGGCAGGACCTTGTCGTCCAGGTACGCCGTGCCCGCGATGCGGTCCTTCAGGCCCAGCTCCAGCATCACCTCCGTGACGTGCTGGTTCATCGTCACGGCGCGCTTCGGGGGTGCTTCGTACGTCGTCTTCACGCCGCAGTTCGTGACCGTGTACGGGAAGCCGGGGGCCTTGGACTCCGGCTTCGCGTCCGTGCCGTCGGAGGACGAGCAGGCGGCGAGCGGGAGCAGCAGGGCCGCGGTCATGAGCACGCGTATGGGGCGGGGCATGGCTGAGCGCCTCCTCCAGGGGATTTCCGCGTTCCCTGCGTCGTGGGAGAAGAGGGCGGCAGGTCAGTTCCTGACTGCCCCACCCGCGAAGGGTGGGGTCACAGTGGCGGGACCGTGCCGGACTCGCACCGGCTTCCTGGGTCCTGCCGCCTCAAAGGTGAAGCTCAGTATGCCTGGACGACCTTCACCTCTTCTTCGGTGACCTCGCCGTCCACGATCCGGTAGGAGCGGAACTGGAAGTCGCCCGCGCCGTCGGTGTCGGCCGTGGAGACCAGGACGTAGTGGGCGCCCGGCTCGTTGGCGTACGTGATGTCGGTGCGCGAGGGGTAGGCCTCGGTCGCCGTGTGCGAGTGGTAGACGATCACCGGCTCCTCGTCGCGGTCGTCCATCTCGCGGTAGAGCTTGAGGAGGTCGCCCGAGTCGAACTCGTAGAACGTGGGCGAGCGTGCCGCGTTCAGCATCGGGATGAAGCGCTCGGGGCGGCCGGTTCCCTCCGGGCCCGCGACCACACCGCAGGCCTCGTCGGGGTGGTCCTGGCGCGCGTGCGCGACGATCTGGTCGTGAAGGGCCTGGGTCAGGGTCAGCATGGCAGCCAGGATAAGCAGAAGGGCCGGCCCGTACCGAAGAGTGGTACGGACCGGCCCACATGCTGGGATCAGGCAGGCTGATCAGCCCGGGGTCAGGACTTGAGCACGTCCTTGGGGGCGGTCTCGCCGCCGTCCGTCGACTGCGTGTCGCGCTTCTGCATGACCAGGTAGCCGATGCCCAGGATCAGGGCCCAGACCGGAGCCGCGTAGAGCGAGATCCGCGCGTCCTCGTCGATGCCCATCATGACGATGACCATGGCGATGAAGGCGAGCGCGAACCAGCTCGTGTACGGGGCGCCCGGCGCCCGGAAGGTGGACTGCGGCAGCTCGCCACGGTCGGCCTTGCGGCGGTACTTGATCTGGCAGACCAGGATCATGATCCAGGCCCACATGCCGGAGATGGTCGCGAAGGAGACGACGTAGTTGAACGCCTCGCCCGGCCACTGGTAGTTGATCCAGACGCCGACCAGCATCAGGGCTGCCGAGAAGGTGGTGCCGACCAGCGGCAGGCCGTTCTTCGTCAGCTTGGTGAAGAACTTCGGGCCCTGGCCGTTGAGCGCGAGGTCGCGCAGCATGCGGCCGGTGGAGTACATGCCCGAGTTGCAGGAGGAGAGCGCGGCCGTCAGGACGACGAAGTTGACGATCGCGGCCCCGATGCCGAGGCCCATCTCCTGGAAGGCCGCCACGAACGGCGAGACGCCCGGCTGGAACGAGGTCCACGGCACGACCGAGAGGATCATGACGAGCGCGCCGACGTAGAAGACGGCGATGCGCCACGGCACGGTGTTGATGGCCTTGGGCAGGACGGTCTTCGGGTCCTTGGACTCGCCCGCGGTGACGCCGACGAGCTCGACGGCGAGGAAGGCGAACATCACGATCTGCAGCGTCATCAGCGTGGAGCCGATGCCGTTCGGGAAGAACCCGCCCTGGTCCCACAGGTGGGAGACGGACGCGGTGTCACCGGCGTCGGAGAAGCCGATGGTGAGGATGCCGGCGCAGATGAGGATCATGCCGATGATCGCGGTGACCTTGACCATCGAGAACCAGAACTCGAGCTCGCCGAAGAGCTTCACCGAGATCAGGTTGGCGCCGTACAGGATGACCGTGAAGATCAGCGCGTACGCCCATTGTGGGATGGCGTCGTGTGTCCAGTACTGCATGTACTGGGCCGCCGCCGTGACTTCCGTGATGCCGGTGACGACCCAGAAGAGCCAGTACGTCCAGCCGGTCACGTACCCGAAGAACGGGCCGATGAATTCACGCGCGTACTCCGAGAAGGAGCCCGACACCGCGCGGTACATGAGCAGCTCGCCCAGGGCGCGCATGATGAAGAAGATGACAAGGCCGGCGATGGCGTACGCCAGGATGAGGCTCGGACCGGCCTTGTGAATGGCCTTGCCCGCGCCGAGGAACAGGCCGGTGCCGATGGCACCGCCGATCGCGATCATCTGGATCTGCCGGGCGCCGAGCCCGCGCTGATATCCCTCGCCTGACGTACCGGACGAACCGCCCGTTCCGTCGGCCTCATTGCCGTCGTGATGCTCTTCGACCTGCACTGAGGTCATGGTGACGCCTTTCTCCACGCTGATCCGTGCCCGCAGTCTGCGTATGGCCACGGATCAGGTCCTGATCCCCCCGGATATGGATGGAGTGCTACCGGCGGTCTGCCGGCCCGAGCGCCATCGGTGACATGGGTGGCGTCACCGAGTGGTCGTGAAGATTTATCACGGCCGCAACAGTGATCGGTCGTGGCGCGTGTGGCCCATGCCACGAGAAGAACCGGACAAAATTCCCTCGACGCGTCAAAAGTGCACATTGAAGTGACGCGATCGTTATCCGGATTTGAGCGTCCGATGAGCGAACGAGGGGTAACCGCTGCTACATACATCGACTTTGCGGGTGCACCGGCCGGCCGAGGTGTGACTCGTGCGACTCGCGACGCAGCCCTCGCGCGGCCTTTTAGCCGATCAGCGTGGAGACGAGGGTCTCCTGGAGGCCGCCGAGCCAGAGGTAGGCCATCACCATCGGTTTGCGGGCGTCGGAGTCCGGCAGCTGGTAGAGCAGGTCCGTGTCGTCCTCGTCGGTCACCTCGAGGCGGGCGCCGATCGCCAGGCGCAGGTCGTTGAGCGCGCCGAGCCAGTGCCGCGACTCGTCGGCGGACAGCTTCAGGACAGCGCCGCCCTCGCCCTTGGACGTCATGGAGTCCAGGGAGCGGATCACCACCAGGGCGTCGTCGCGCTTCTTGGCCCGCAGGTCGTTCTCGGTGAAGCGCCTGAACTCCGATGAGTACGCGCGCAGTTCGTCCTCATCGGCCTTCTCGCTGCCGGGGCCGCCGTACGCGTCCGGGAGCAGCCGCTGGAGGACGGGGTCGGTGGGCGGCTCACTCGGGCCCTCCGCGAACAGCTCCGCGAGGGGGTCGTCGGAGGCGTCCTCGGCCGGACCCGGGCCGATCAGCTCCAGGAGCTGCACGGCGAGGGAGCGGATGATCGAGATCTCGACCTCGTCGAGCGCGACGGCCGCGCCGCCCCCGGGGATGGCTTCGAATTGTCCTGGCATCAGATGTGTCGCTACTTCCGGTCCTGCTGGAGGGTGGCCCAAAGACCGTATCCGTGCATGGCCTGTACGTCGCGCTCCATCTCCTCGCGGGAGCCGGTGGAGACGACCGCGCGGCCCTTGTGGTGCACGTCCATCATCAGCTTCGTGGCCTTCTCCTTCGAGTACCCGAAGTAGGACTGGAACACATAGGTCACGTAACTCATCAAGTTGACCGGGTCGTTGTGGACGAGCGTGATCCAGGGGACGTCGGGCTCCGGGACGGCGAAGGTCTCTTCGGCCGATTCCGGGCGGGTGATCTCTGCGGGAGCCGTACTCACTTGTCCCATGCTGCCACCCGCAGGGGGCCCTCGCACAAATGGACTCAGGAAATCGTCAGAGTGACGAGATGCGGGGTAGCATCCTTCGTATGAACACAGCGGACCTTGGGCTGCCGGTGGATGTTCCGTCGACAGCGCTCTTCACGGATCACTACGAGCTCACGATGCTGCAGGCCGCGCTGAAGGCCGGCACGGCCGACCGGCGCTCCGTCTTCGAGGTCTTCACGCGCAGACTGCCCGAGGGGCGCCGCTACGGAGTGGTGGCGGGGACCGGCCGGGTCCTGGACGCCGTGGAGAACTTCCGCTTCGACGCCGACGTCATCGGCTTCCTGCGCGAGCGCCGCGTCGTCGACGAGGAGACCCTGCGGTGGCTCTCCTCGTACCGCTTCAGCGGCGACATCTGGGGTTATCCGGAGGGCGAGGTCTACTTCCCCGGCTCTCCCCTCCTGCGCGTGGAGGGCTCCTTCGCGGAGTGCGTGCTCCTGGAGACGGTGATCCTCTCCATCCTCAACCACGACTCGGCGATCGCGGCCGCCGCCTCCCGGATGGCCTCGGCCGCCGGGGAGCGCCCGCTGATCGAGATGGGCGCCCGGCGCACCCACGAGCTGGCGGCCGTGGCCGCCTCGCGCGCCGCGTACGTCGGCGGTTTCACCACCACGTCCGACCTCGCGGCCGGTTTCCGCTACGACATCCCCACGGTCGGCACGTCGGCCCACGCCTTCACCCTGCTGCACGACAACGAACGTGACGCCTTCCAGGCCCAGGTCGACTCGCTGGGCCCCGGCACGACCCTGCTCGTCGACACGTACGACGTGACGGAGGCCGTCCGCACCGCCGTCGAGGTCGCCGGGCCCGAGCTCGGCGCCGTGCGCATCGACTCCGGCGACCTGCTCCTGGTCGCCCACCGGGTGCGCGACCAGCTGGACGAGCTCGGTGCGACCAGGACGAAGATCGTCGTCACCTCCGACCTGGACGAGTACGCCATCGCCTCGCTCGCGGCGGCGCCCGTGGACGCGTACGGCGTGGGCACGCAGCTCGTCACCGGGTCCGGGCACCCGACCTGCTCGATGGTCTACAAGCTGGTGGCCCGCGCGCACTCGGCGGACCCGAAGGCCCCGCTGGAACCGGTGGCCAAGAAGTCGATGGGCGCCAAGTCCTCGATGGGCGGTCGCAAGTGGGCCGCGCGGCGTCCCGACGAGCACGGCGTCGCCGAGGCCGAGGTGATCGGCACGGGAGCGGTGCCGGTGGAGCTCGCCGACCACCAGCTCCAGGTCGAGCTGGTCAAGGGCGGTGAGGTGGTGGCGCGTGAGCCGCTGGACACCGTGCGCGAGCGGCACGCGGCGGCGCGGGCCCGGCTGCCCCTCTCGGCCACGCAGCTGTCGAAGGGCGAGGCCGTCATCCCGACGGAATACATCTGATTGTGCGCCGGAGCGGAGAAGGGGCGTTCGAACGCCCTCTCCCGCTCGGCGTTCGAAGTCTCTACGCTCGGTTCATCCGGCCGAGTCCCCCACTCCCCCGAGCCTTGCCGAGCCGAAGGACACCCGATGCGCCGCGCCCTGATCGTCGTCGATGTGCAGAACGACTTCTGCGAGGGCGGCAGCCTCGCGGTCGCCGGGGGAGCCGACGTGGCCGCCGCGATCACCGAGCTGATCGGCCAGGCGCCCGCGGGCTACCGGCACGTGGTGGCCACCCGTGACCACCACATCGAGCCGGGCGACCACTTCTCCGACCGGCCGGACTTCGTCCGCTCCTGGCCGCCGCACTGCGTGGCGGGCACGGAGGGGATCGGCTTCCACCCGAACTTCGCGCCGGCCGTGGCCTCCGGGGCCATCGACTCGGTCTTCGACAAGGGTGCCTACTCGGCCGCGTACAGCGGCTTCGAGGGGGCCGACGAGAACGGCGTCTCGCTGGCCGACTGGCTGCGGGCCCGGAAGATCAACGAGGTGGACGTGGTGGGCATCGCCACGGACCACTGCGTGCGCGCCACGGCCCTCGACGCGGCCCGCGAGGGCTTCGGCACGACGGTCCTGCTCGACCTCACGGCGGGCGTCTCCAAGGAGACGACAGAGCGGGCCCTGGAGGACCTGCGGGCGGCGGGGGTGGACCTGACGGGCAAGCCGGTGGTCTAGACCCGTATGGGCCGCGGGCCCTTAAGGGGCGCGGGGAACTGCGCGATCAGCCCCCACCGGCCCGCAGCGGCAGATCAGACGGTCTCTGGCCCTGCAGCGCCTGCCGCTTCAGGGCACGAATCGGATGCCAAAGCTCAGCGGCAGCGTCCGGCGCCGTACGCCATATCAGCCCGTCCGGGTGATGCAGGACCGCCGTGATCTCGTCCGGCGTCGGCGGCTCCGCGTTGCCCCGCAGATAGACGGCCCGCAGGCCGAGGTTCCGCAGGCGTGTCAGCGCCCTCGCACGGTTCACCGCATGGACGATCATGCGGACGCTGCCGCCGCCCAGAGCCGGGTTCGGCAGGGTCAGGGCCACCACCACGCTGCCGTTCGGCAGCTTGCTGAAACCTCCTGCGGACATGGCTGGTCACACCCCCGTGAGACGTCGCACGGCGTCCCTGGCCGGACGCCGTGTCAATAAGAGATCCACAGGACGCACCTAAACACGATCGGCCGCCGCCCGCTAGGGGGTGACGGCCGATCATGGCTTGACCTGCGGAAATGCAGATTACTTCTTGGAGGGGCCCACCTGGACCGTGATCGAGGAGCCATCCTTCGGCTGCTTCACGATCTTGATCTGGGTGTTGGTGTCAGTGACCTTGACACTTCCCGTGGGGTTCTCCTTGAACCAGTAGGTGCCCTTGTGGTCGTCGAAGACCGGGACACCCTTCTGGGACTTGATCTTCAGCGCGACGTCCGCGTTGTGGAGCGTGAACTTGTCGGTCGCATACTTGCTGAAGGGCGCGTCGAACGGCTGGATCTTGTTGCGCAGCAGGGTGCCGTCCGTCCACTTGAGCGGCTTGGCGTGCGCGTCCACCGGAAGGATCAGACCCTCGCCGGGGTGCGCGCTGGTGTTGTTGTCCTTCTGCGAGGTGTCCCACTGCCAGACCATGAGGCCGGTCTGGTACGGGTAGTGCTCCACCCAGTCCGGACGCGACTTCGAGAAGCCGAAGTTGTACGGGCCGACCTTCAGGGTCTTGTCGTACGACACGTACTGGCGGTTCTCGGCGAGGTAGTACTGGTCGTACTTCTTGGTGAAGGACTCGCCGATGCGCGAAAAGCCCTTCGCCGTCCAGCCGTTGTCGTCGCCCTCGGCGCCGTCCTCGAAGACCTTGGCGCCGTCCGCGGTGATCGCGAGGGCGTCGGCCGTGAAGCCCTTGCCGCCCGCGCCGCCGTCCGTCGAGTAACGGAAGCGGACGTCGATCTTCTTGCCGGTGTACGCGTCGAGCGGGAACACGAGCTTCTTGTACGCGCCCGAGGCACCCGTCAACGCGGGCTTGTCACCGGCGTCGCGCGTGATGGGCTTGCCGTCCGCGGTGCCGTCCACGGGCGTGTAGTTGGCGCCGCCGTCCGTCGACACCTCGGTGTAGAGGTAGTCGTAGTTGGCCTCGATGTCCCACCAGCCGTCGAGCGAGAGCTCGGCCTTGGACTTGCCGGTCAGGTCGACCGAGCGCGTCAGGGTGTTCTTGAGGTCATCGCCCTGGTCGCTCCACCACTGCTTGGAGCCCTCGGTCGGCTTGGTCACCGTGGTGGTGACGGCCTTCTTCGGGAGGTCGACGACGAGCGCCTGGCGGTGGCGGGTGTTGTACTCCGAGACGCCCAGCTTGTGCTCGGACGTCGTCGCGGCCTTGGCCTTGGCGTAGTCGAGCCAGCCCAGCTGGAACTTGTCCCAGGCGGTCATGTCGCCGGGCAGGTCACCGATGGCGTCCTTGCCGGTGCCCAGCCAGGAACCGGCCGACATCAGCGACCAGAAGCCGACCGAGTTCTCGCCCTTGCCCGAGGTGTCGTACAGGTCGGGCAGGCCCAGGTCGTGGCCGTACTCGTGGGCGAAGACGCCGAGGCCGCCGTTCTCCGGCTGCATCGTGTAGTCGCCGACCCAGATGCCCGAGTCGCCGATCTGGGTGCCGCCCGCCTTGTTGTTCGAGGGCCCGGTGTTGCCCGCGTCGTTGCCGTACGCGTACCAGCGGTGCGCCCACAGGGCGTTCTCGCCCTCGGCGCCGCCGCCCGCGGACTCGTCCTCGCCCGCGTGGACGATCTGGAAGTGGTCGATGTACCCGTCGGGCTCGTTGAACTCGCCGTCGCCGTCGAAGTCGTAGCGGTCCCAGAGGTCGTACTTGGCGAGGTCCGCCTTGATCTGGGCGTCCGTGCGGCCCTGGGCCTTCTGGTCCTTGGTCCAGGCGGTGACGCCGTCCTTCACCGCGTCCCAGACGTTGGCGCAGTTGGTGTCGCCGCAGTAGTTGGAGCCGTACCGCGCCTCGTTGTAGTCGACCTTGACCCAGTCGGAGACCTCACCGTCGACCGAGTAGCGGCCGGACGAGGTCTTCTCGTAGTAGGTCTTCAGGGACTCCTTCTTCTTGCCCTTGGAGTCCTTGCCCTCACCGAAGTACAGGTCCTGGAAGTGCTTCTGGTTGTAGTCCTTCTGCCAGGCCGTGCTGTTGTCCTTCGCACGGTCCGGCTCGGCTATCTTGTTGTGCGCCGGGCCGGGCTTGCCGCCGTACTTCTTGACCGGCGCCTCGGGCCCCTCAGGACCGTCCGGGTCGAACATGGTGGTGTCGTCCACCTTGTCGCCGAACTCGACGAGGATCGTGAAGATCTTGTCGGTCTTCTCCCGGCCGAGCTCGACGTACTTCTTGTCGTCGAGCTTCACGACCTGGGAGCCGCCGCGCTTCTGCACCTTGGCGTCGCCCTCGATGACCTGCTGAAGGGCGGCCTTGCGCTGCTGGGCCTGCTGCTTGCTGAAGGGCCCGTCGAGGTCGTGGTCGACCTGCGCCTTGGCCCTGCTCGGGTCCTGCCGGTCGATGGCGGGAGCCCCGCTGGGCCCACTCTCCTCGGCCGATGCAGTGGCTGCCGAGAACGTGGCGGCTGCCGCGGCCATGGCCACGGCGGCCGCGGTCGCTCTGAACGTCCGTCTGTGGACTGTCACTTGATGCTGTCCTCCCCCGCGTCCGCGCGAAGGCGGGCCGAGGTCCCGGTCGGAGGAGGTCCGCGCGCGATACGCGTCACAAGTGACGACATTGGACCGGAGATACGGAAGAAAAGACAGACCTTGACTTGAACAGGCCAAGTACACTATGCAGGCCCGGGGATCCGCTATCCGGACGCGTACGCCCGCCCTTCGGCATGGTCAACAGGCGCGTCCCACCGTCCACTTGATGGACGTCATGAACCCGTGCGCCCCCTGTGCTGCCGCACCGTGGGTTAGGTCACGCTTACCGCCCGTTCCCGTCGGGCATGCAGCGGAATAGAGTCAATCGACGGTGCGCTACTGCGCGAGGCGGCACTTCTCAAGTCGCCGCAGCCAGGCACCCTTTGATTCGTATACAGCACCACACTGGGCTCGACCACAGCTTCACATTGGGCACGACCTCCCCCGCATCCGCTGTCCCGAGGACGGATTACGCCATGCCTCGTCCCATGCCGCTGCCTCGTCCGACCCCTGCTCAAGTCACCTACGGCACGGTGACGGTCATCTTCTCGACGCTCGCCATGCTGCTGCTGTCCCAGACGAGTTCGGGCCTCGCGGTCGCGGTGATAGCCGTCGCCGCCCTCGGCCTCGGCTTACTGGTGGCGATGACCGTGCCCCAGCCGAAACCCGCGGCGGCGCCGGCCGCACGTGTCGCTCCCGCCGCCAGGGCCACCGAGGAGCGCGTCCCCGTCCAGCGCGCCTCCGCTTCCGTGCTCGCCGAGTCCGTACGCGAGCCGGCGGGCCCGTGAGGATCACGAGCCCGCCCGAACAACCGATGTCCCTGCCGCCGCGGCGGACTGCCGCGGTCAGCCGGTGCTGACCACCACCGTCTTGGCCGCCTTGTCGTGCAGGCCCTGCTTGTAGGGCTTGTCGAAGAAGCTCCAGCCGCCGCAGATCGCCGTCCAGATGCAGGCGCAGCAGAACGCGAACGGCAGCCAGAGGACGGCCGCGCGGACGAGCGCGGTCTGCAGGGTGGGGGTCGCCCCGTCGTTGAGGTTCGCGACCCGCAGCCCCAGCCATTTCTTGCCCAGGGTCTGACCCGTCCTGGAGATCATGAAGCTGTCGTACGCGATGTAGAGCACGGCGGCGAGCAGCGACTGCCCGAAGCTCTTGCCGTACTCGACCTTGTCCGGGTCGACGTCGAACTCGCTCGTGCCGAAGCCCCACGAGAGCAGCCAGACGACCACGCCGACGAGGATCATGTCGATGATGCGGGCCAGGACACGCTTGCCGCTCTCCGCCAGGGGCGGCATCCCGGCGAGAGGGTCGTTCCCTCCGCCGTACACGCCTCCGCCGCCGCTCCCCCCGTAGGGATCTCCACCGCCGCCGTACGGCGGGGGCGGCGGCGGTGTGCCATAGGGAGAGCCGGAGCCGTCCTGCGGGGGCTGCTTCCTGAAGGGGTCGTTGTCGTCGGGGGGCGGCGGGTACTGCGGCGGTTCGGTGCTCATGGGCCGAGTCGACCGCGAGTGCGCCGGTGGCGCATCCGGCGAGCGGCTGTCCGGGTTAAGGGGCGCCCGCGGTGCTAGCCCGCCACAAACGTTCTTGCAGCCTTGTCGTGCCAGCACTGACGCCACGGGCGGTCGAACAGGCCCCACAGGACGCCGACGACCCCGATGACCAGAACGCCCGGCACCGCGTAGACGAGCCAGCGCTTCAGCGCCGAACCGAACGACGGCGTCTCGTGCTCCTCCATGTCCCGCACCTGGAGGCCGAGGACCTTCTTGCCGAGGGTCCGGCCCCACTTGGCCGTGGGCAGCACCTCGTAGATGACACCGAAGAGGAGCAGCACGGCCAGGACCATCCCCAGATAGCCCGCCGTGGTGCCGTCGAGCAGCCACACGGTGACCTTCTCGCCGGACATCTTCGCCGCGTCGATCTTGCTGTCGACGTGGTCGGCGGCCTTCGTGCCGAGCGGCAGCGCGGCGGCGCCGGTCACGGCCACCAGGACGAGGGTGTCGATGAAGCGTGCGGCGAACCGCTTGCCGAGGCCCGCGGGCCGTCCCGCCGCCTGGTTCTGCGCCATCGCGAGGAACGGGTCGCTGGCCACCGGCTTCCACGGCACGACCGGCTGCTGCTGTCCGTCACCCTCGGCGAGCCGGTGCACCTGCTGCGCCCACGAGGGCGAGCCGCCACCGGGTCCCGAGGTCACGGGCGAGGCCGCAGCGGCGGGCGCACCGCCCTGCTGCGGGACGGTGGGCTGCACGGGAGCGGGCGCGGGCGCCGGGGCGGGCGCGGCTGCCTGCGGAGGGACGGCGGTCTGCGCGGGCGCCGGGGTCTGCGCGGGCGCACCGGAGGACTTCGGGCGCAGGGCCCGGATCGCCATGGTGCCTTCGGTGCCGGGCGAGGCCGCGGTGGGCCGCACCGGTCCCGAGGGCCTGCGGAACGTCACGGTGCCCTCCGTGGAGGGCTGCTCCTCCTTGGGTGGCGTGCCCGCTGCCTGCTTGACCGCGCGGATCTGCACGGTGCCGGGCCCGCTCGCCTCCGGGGAGGGGGAGGGGGACGCGGGGGAAGGCACCCGAGGGTCCCGCGGGTCCCGCGGACCATCGGCCGTCCCCGAGGCGTCCCGCTGCTCGGGCTCGGGCTCCGCGCTCCAGGAAACCCGCTGGTCCTGCTCACCGCCGAGCCCCGTCTGCCGGGCCGCGTCCGCCTGCCAGGCGGAGGCGGGTTCGGGCCTGGCCCCGTGCTGCGAGACCTCGGCGTCCGACGCACCGCCCGGCGCACCGGGCGCCGGCATGGGCTCCTCGTCGAAGAAGTGCGGCCCGGTCTCCTCCGCGGGCGCGGGCGCGGCCGTCCCCGTACCTGAACCCGCCCCCGGAGGTGCCGGGAGCGATTCGCCGTCGGTCGGGGCGGGACGACTGGTCCCGGGCACCCAGGCCGCGCCGTTCCAGTACCGGACATATCCGGGAATGGACGGATCGGGGTAATAGCCTTCGCGGGGCCTGTCGTCGCCTGCGGCCGGAGTTGGGGCGCTCATGTCCGTCGTCCCGTATCTGCTCGGGGGTCTTTTTGAGGCTACACATCTATCAGACCCTCGCGTCCGCCTGTGCTACTCCTGCCCTACAGACCACTTTCCGGGCACAGTTCATCCACGTACGGAAAAAGTTTCCGGAACCCGCGTAATGCTCGGCGCCCACCGCGCTCTCTCCTTGCACGGGCCCGCTCCAGGGCCACGGACAAGGAAGGAACAGCACCCACATGCACACCGTGGTGGAACGCGAGCTAGAGCTCAAACTCGTCCTGTCCCCGGAACGCGCGATCGCCGTCCCGGCCCGCCTCAGCTACCGCACCGACGACCCCTACGCCGTCCACATCGCCTTTCACATCGGCTCCGAGCACCCCGTGCACTGGACGTTCGCCCGCGAACTTCTGGTCGAGGGGGTGTTCAGGCCCTGCGGGCACGGTGACGTAAGGGTCTGGCCGACCAAGGTCGAGGGGCGCAGCGTCGTCCTGATGGCGCTGAGTTCACCCGACGGAGACGCCCTCCTGGAGGCGCCGGCGCCCGCCGTGTCCGCCTGGCTGGAGCGCACGCTGCGGGTGGTCCCTCCGGGCTCTGAGGCTGAGCGGCTCGGCATCGACGACGGCCTCGCCGAGCTGCTCACGCCGACCACGGGCCGCGCCGACGACCTGTGGCTGCGCGACCCCTGGCCCTCGGACGAGTCCACGGACGGTGAGTGAGCCGGCTCACGGGGGCCAGGGTCAGCACTGTGTGCCGAAGCGTCAGAACAGCTTGCCGGGGTTGAGGAGGGAGAGCGGGTCGAAGGCGGCCTTGATGGCGCGCTGCATCTCCACGCCCACCGGGCCGATCTCGCGGGCCAGCCACTCCTTCTTCAGGACGCCCACGCCGTGCTCGCCGGTGATCGTGCCGCCGAGTTCCAGACCGAGGGCCATGATCTCGTCGAAGGACTCGCGGGCCCGGCGGCCCTCGTCGGCGTCGGCCGCGTCGAAGCAGACGGTGGGGTGGGTGTTGCCGTCGCCGGCGTGGGCGCAGACCCCGATCGTGAGGCTGTACTTGTCCGCGATGCGGTCGACGCCTTCGAGCATGTCGGCGAGTCTCGAGCGCGGCACGCACACGTCGTCGATCATCGTCGTGCCCTTGACGGCTTCGAGCGCGGTGAGCGACAACCGCCGCGCCTGGAGCAGGAGTTCGGACTCCGCCGCGTCCTCGGCCGGCACCACCTGGGTGGCGCCCGCGGCCTCGCAGAGCGCGCCGACGGCCGCGAGGTCCGCCGCGGGGTCCGCGGTATCGAAGGCGGCGAGGAGCAGCGCCTCGGTGGTCTCCGGCAGGCCCATGTGGGCCAGCGCGTTGACGGCCCTGATGGTCGTGCGGTCCATCAGCTCCAGGAGGGAGGGGCCGTGCCCGCCCTCCATGATCTTGCACACGGCGTCGCAGGCCACCTTCGCCGAGCCGAACTCGGCCGCCAGGACAAGCTGTTGGGGCGGCTGCGGCTTCAGGGCGAGGGTGGCGCGGACGACGATGCCGAGGCTGCCCTCGGAGCCGACGAAAAGACGGGTGAGGTCGTAGCCCGCGACGCCCTTGGCGGTGCGCTTTCCGGTGCTCATGAGGCGTCCGTCGGCGAGGACGACGTCGAGGCCGAGCACGTACTCCGCCGTCACCCCGTACTTCACGCAGCACAGGCCGCCCGAGGCGGTGCCGATGTTGCCGCCGATGGTGCAGGTCTCCCAACTGGAGGGATCCGGCGGGTAGTAGAGGCCGTGCTCGTTGACGGCGCGGGAGAGGGTGGCGTTGACGACGCCGGGTTCGACCACCGCGATCCGGTCGACGGGGTTGATCTCCAGGATGCGGTCCATCTTGACCAGCGACAGGACGATGCAGCCTTCGCTGGCGTTCGCGCCGCCGGAGAGGCCCGTGCGGGCGCCTTGCGGCACCACCGGGATCCGTAGCTCGGTCGCGGTGCGCATGACGTGCTGGACCTGCTCGACGGTGCGGGGCAGGACGACGACGGCCGGGGTGCCCGCGTCGCAGAAGCTCGCCATGTCGTTCGCGTACGAGGACGTGATGTCGGGGTCCGTGAGGACGGCGTCGGCGGGGAGTGCCTCGCGACCGACACAGAGACGTTCGATGAGTGTGCGGCTCATGATCACAGCCTCGCACCCGGGGCCATCGGTGTGAACCCGTGTGCGACGCCGGTCCACGTGCCGTGATGTGCTCTTCGTATTGACGCACAGTGAGCGCCATGGAGATCGAGACCGGGTCCGAGTCCGTGACGGAGCAGTCCGGAAAGGCCGGGAAGGCTGGGAAGGCCGCGAAGGCGCAGCCGACGGCCGCTCCCCGCCTCTGGAGCGAGTCGTCGCGGGGCGCGCGCCGCTCCCCCGCGGTGCGGCGGGTCCTTCTCGCCTCCGTCGCCGGGTGTGTCGTGCTCGGCGGTGTGGTCGTGCTGCTGCCCGGCTCGGGCGGGAAGGCGGCGCCGCCCGCTCTGGGCCCTGCCGGGCGGGCGATGGCCGCCGCGGGGGCCGGGGCTCCGGCGGCGCTGCCCGATCTGACCGTCCTGATCGGGGAGCGGGAGGCGCATCTGCGCAAGCATCCGGGGGACGACGAGTCGTGGGCGGTGCTCGGGGCCGCCTACGTCGAGCGGGGCCTTCGGACCGCGGACTCCGCCTACTACCCCAAGGCGGAGGACGCGCTGCGTACGTCCCTCAAGACCCGCCCGGAGGGGAACGCCCAGGCGCTGACCGGCATGGCGACGCTGGCGAACGCGCGGCACGACTTCCGTGGGGCCAAGAAGTGGGCCGAGAGCGCGGTCAGGCTCGCGCCGAAGCGGTGGTCGACGTATCCGGCCCTGATCGAGGCGTACAGCGGTCTGGGGGACGCGAAGGGTGTGGCGAAGGCCCTGGAGACGCTGCAGGAGCTGAACGCGGACATCCCCTCGGTGATGGTGCGGTCCGGGCAGGTCTACCGGGACCGCGGCTGGCGCGAGGACGCGGCGGCGAAGCTGACGGACGCTGCGGCGCTCGCGGAGGGTCCCGCGGAGAAGGCGGTGTGCCTGTACCGGGTGGGCGAGCTCGCGTGGGAACGCGGCGATCCGGCGGAGGCCCTGCGCTACTACGAGGCGGCGCTGGTCGCGGACCCGGACCATCACCCTTCCCTCGCCGGGAAGGGCCGCGCGCTCGCCGCCCTGGGCCGTATGTCGGAGGCCCTGCGCTCCTACCAGAGCGCGCTGGTCAAGCAGCCTGCTCCGGAGTACGCCCTGGAGCTCGGCGAGTTGTACGAGTCGCTGCGGCTCGCCCCTGCCGCACGGGCGCAGTACGACGTGCTGCGGGCCCGCGTGAAGCAGGAGGGGGTCAACGGCGTCAACGACGAGCGGATCCTCGGCCTCTTCGAGGCTGACCACGGGGACGCGGACGCCGCGGTGGACCGGCTGCGCGCGGAGTTCAAGCGGCACGCGAGTCCGCAGGTGGCGGACGCGCTGGGCTGGGCGCTTCATCGGTCCGGTGAGGACAAGGAGGCCCTGAAGTACGCGAAGCGTGCGACGGAGAAGGGCCCGCTGGTCGCGGTGTACGCCTACCACCGGGGGCAGATCGAGAGGGACTTGGGCGAGTACGGTGCGGCGCGGCGTCACATCGGCGAGGCGATGCGCCGCAACCCCTACTTCTCCCCGCTGCTCGCCCCCGCGGCGCGGGCGGCCCTGAACCGCCTGGGCGAGCCCCCCTCGGGCGGCCCGGCCCAGATGTACGCCCCGCCTGGCGAACGCCCGGCCCCTCTGCCGTCGCCGCCCCCGAGACCTCGCTCGAGCAAGCCGTCCACGGAGAGCTGACCCCGCAGGTCAGAGCTGGGCCGTGCCGATCAGGGCGTTGCGGGTGACGAGGCCGACGAGGTCCGCCTCCGGGAGGGAGGCCGCGGAGTCCGGTCGGCGGGGCAGGACCATGTAGCGGGTCTCCGCGCTGGAGTCCCAGACCGTGATCTGCGTGTCGGCGGGCAGGAGGAGGCCGAACTCCGCGAGCACCGCCCGCGGCTCCCGCACCACCCGGGAGCGGTACGCCTCGCTCTTGTACCAGCTGGGGGACGGTCCGAGCAGCCGCACCGGATAGCAGGAGCACAGCGTGCAGACGATGACGTTGTGGACGTGGGCGGTGTTCTCCACCACCCGCAGCCGCTGCGGCTGGACCCCGCCCGCCGCGTAACCCAGCTCCGCCACCGCCGACGTACCGTCCGTGAGCAGGCGCTCCTTGAACGCGGGGTCCGTCCACGCCCGCGCCACCACCCGCGCCCCGTTCAGCGGGGACGACCCGGCGAGGAACGCGTCCAGGGCCTCGTCGAGGACGGCCCCCGCGACGATCCCCCGCTCCTCCAACAGGGCTTCGAGTCCCCGTACTTGGCGGGAGATCAGTGCGTCGTCGTGCGTGCCGGACATCAGCCGCCCTCCGAAGGTTCGGGTTCCAGGTAGCTCTCCCACAGGTCGAGGACCACGCCGTGCTCCCCCTCGCCCCACAGTTCCCGCGCGGCGAACCGCACCGCGTACACCTGCTCCACCGGCGCGTCACCCCGCCCCTGCGAGCTGACGTCCGCCAGCGGATGGCGCCCCTCGGGTTCGATCACCACGCCCGACTTGCCGCGGGCGTAACGCGGCAGGCGGGTGTGGTGGGGCGGGTCGTGGCGGACGGTGCGGACGCGGGCGCCCGAGACGAAACGGTCACCCATCGCGCTCGCCCAGCCGGCTCACGTCGTCGGCCGTCAGCACGCCCTTGCGGACCAACAGCGTCCGGATCGCGTGGAACCACCGCTCGTAGTACGACGCCGCCAGGTACTCACCCGGCGGCATCGTCTCCACGGCGTCCCTGAACTCGTCCAGGTTGTAGACGCCTTCACGCACCAGCGCACTGTTGAGCGCGAACACCCGCGCCTCCCAGTCCGCGTGGAAGGGTTCCGTGTCGTCGGTGGTGTCGATGGGCCCGAAGCCCGTCATCCCGCCGACGTCATTGATCCTGGCCATGCCCGCACCCTAGTGCGGACCCCCGGCACTCGCCCTAGAGATTGCCGCGCTTCTCCTGCTCCCGCTCGATCGCCTCGAACAGCGCCTTGAAGTTGCCCTTGCCGAAGCCCATCGAGCCGTGCCGCTCGATCATCTCGAAGAAGACCGTCGGACGGTCCTGGACCGGCTTGGTGAAGATCTGGAGGAGGTAGCCGTCCTCGTCACGGTCGACGAGGATCTTCAGTTCGCGCAGGGTCTCCACGGGGACCCGCGTCTCGCCGGCCCACTCCCCCAGCGTGTCGTAGTACGAGTCGGGGGTGTCCAGGAACTGGACCCCGGCCGCGCGCATGGTGCGCACCGACTCCACGATGTCGTTCGTGGCGAGGGCGATGTGCTGGACGCCGGCGCCGCCGTAGAACTCCAGGTACTCGTCGATCTGGGACTTCTTCTTGGCGATGGCGGGCTCGTTGATGGGGAACTTCACCTTGAGGGTGCCGTCCGCGACCACCTTCGACATCAGCGCGCTGTACTCGGTCGCGATGTCGTCGCCCACGAACTCCTTCATGTTCGTGAAGCCCATGACCTTGTTGTAGAAGGCGACCCACTCGTTCATCTTGCCGAGCTCGACGTTGCCGACGCAGTGGTCGATCGCCTGGAAGGTGCGCTTGGCGGGCGGCTCGACGATCGGCGAAGCGGCCTGGAAGCCGGGCAGGTAGGGGCCGTCGTAGCCGGAGCGGTCGACGAGCGTGTGGCGGGTCTTGCCGTACGTCGCGATGGCGGCGAGGACGACCGTGCCGTTCTCGTCCTTGACCTCGTACGGCTCGGTGAGGCCGCGGGCGCCGTGCTCGACGGCGTAGGCGTACGCGGCGCGGGCGTCCGGGACCTCGATGGCGAGGTCGACGACGCCGTCACCGTGCTCGGCTACGTGGCCCTCGATGAAGGTGCCCCAGTCCGTGGAGGCCTTGATGACGGAGGTGAGGACGAAGCGGGCGCCGCCGTTGGTGAGGACGTACGAGGCGGTCTCGCGGCTGCCGGTCTCCGGCCCCGCGTACGCCACGAGTTTCATGCCGAACGCCGTGGAGTAGTAGTGGGCCGCCTGCTTGGCGTTGCCCACGGCGAAGACGACCGCGTCCATTCCCTTGACCGGGAAGGGATCGGCCTCGCGCGCGGTGTGGGGGGTGCCAGAGATGGCCGACGTGGGCTGAGTGTTCGCGGTAGCTGCCATGTCCGCAGGCTCCCGCCGTATCGCAAGGTGCGCAATAGTTTGCGTATTCAGTGGGCAATTTGTATGGCCGCAGGCCAGGATGAGCGGGCTATCTGTACATGATGACCACCCCCGAAGCGGAGCTGAGCGCACCATGACGATCGATCATCTGGACGGCAGGCTCATCGTGCTGCTCGCCCGCGAGCCCCGGATCGGCGTCCTGGAGGCGTCCCGCAGGCTCGGTGTGGCGCGCGGGACCGTGCAGGCCCGGATGGACCGCCTTCAGTCGAACGGAGTCATCCGCGGATTCGGTCCGGAGGTCGACCCCGCGGCCCTGGGCTACCCCGTCACCGCGTTCGCGACGCTGGAGATCAAACAGGGCCAGGGCGCCGACGTACGGGCCCATTTGGCGACCGTCGCCGAGGTGCTCGAACTGCACACCATCACCGGTCACGGCGACATGCTCTGCCGCCTGGTGGCCCGTTCGAACGCGGATCTCCAACGTGTGATCGACCGGGTGGTGGGTTTTGATGGCATCGTCCGGGCCTCCACGGCGATCGTCATGGAGAACCCTGTTCCGCTGCGGATCATCCCGCTGGTCGAACAGGCGTCGGAGGACACCTGACGCGGGCAGCCGGCGAGACGGGCAGGTGAGCAGTTCAGTGAACTTCTGGGACTACCTCGGAAACCGCCACCAGCAGCTGCTGACGGACGCGTACCAGCACGCCAGCGCGGTCTTCCAGTGCATGGTCGTGGCGACCGTCGTCGGAGTGCTGATCGGCGTCGTCACCTACCGCAGCGAATGGGCGGGCAATCTGGCCACGACCGCGACCTCCACGATCCTGACCGTCCCCTCGCTCGCCATGATCGGTCTGCTGATCCCCGTCGTCGGCCTCGGTGTCGCCCCCACGGTCATCGCCCTGACCCTCTACGGCCTGCTCCCCATCGTGCGCAACGCCATCGTCGGCCTTCGCGGCGTGGACCCCTCGCTCGTCGACGCGGCGAAGGGCATCGGGATGTCGCGCGCCGCACGCCTGGTCAGGGTGGAGCTGCCGCTCGCGTGGCCGCCGATCCTGACCGGCATCCGCGTCTCCACGCAGATGCTGATGGGCATCGCGGCCATCGCCGCGTACGCGTCAGGACCGGGCCTCGGCAACGAGATCTTCCGCGGCATCGGCTCGCTCGGCAGCAAGAACGCGCTCAACCAAGTGCTCGCGGGCACGCTCGGAATCATCGTCCTGGCCCTGCTCTTCGACGCCGTGTACGTCCTGATCGGCCGCCTGACCATCTCGAGGGGGATCCGTGTCTGAGTCCGTGTCCGAGTCCGCGCCCGAGTCCGCGTCCGCGTCCGGGACCACGGGCGCGACGATCGAGCTGGAACACCTCACCAAGCGGTACGCGGGCAGCGGCGACCCGGCGGTGGACAGCGTCAGCATGGAGATCAAGGCGGGCGAGATCGTCATTCTCGTCGGCCCCTCGGGCTGCGGTAAGTCGACCACACTGAAGATGATCAACCGGCTGATCGAGCCGACCAGCGGCCGTATCCGCATCGGCGGCGAGGACGTCACCGACATGGACCCGGTGAAGCTGCGCCGGAAGATCGGCTACGCGATCCAGTCCTCCGGGCTCTTCCCGCACATGACGGTCGCCCAGAACATCGCCATCGTGCCGAAGATGATCGGCTGGGGAAAGGCGAAGATCAAGAGCAGGGTCGAGGAGATGCTCGACCTCGTCGGGCTCGACCCGGCCGAGTTCCACGGCCGCTACCCGCGCCAGCTCTCCGGCGGCCAGCAGCAACGCGTCGGCGTGGCACGGGCGTTGGCCGCCGACCCGCCCGTCCTCCTGATGGACGAACCGTTCGGCGCGGTCGACCCGATCACCCGCGACCACCTCCAGGACGAGCTGATCCGGCTCCAGCACGAGCTGCACAAGACGATCGTCTTCGTCACGCACGACTTCGACGAGGCCATCAAGCTCGGCGACCGCATCGCGGTCCTGCGGGAGCGCTCGCACATCGCGCAGTTCGACACCCCGGAAGCCATCCTCACCAACCCCGCCGACGACTTCGTCTCCGGTTTCGTGGGAGCGGGCGCGGCCCTCAAGCGGCTCAACCTCACCCGCGTACGCGACGTGGAGATCGCCGACTTCGCGACGGTGACCGTCGACGACCCGCTCCAGACCATCTTCGACAAGCTGCGGGCCAGCGGCACGAACGAACTGCTGCTCCTGGACAAGCGCCGCCGCCCCTACAAGTGGCTGCGGCGCGGCGACCTGATGCGCGCCAGGGGCTCGCTGGCCCGCGCGGGCACGCTCGTCCACGACACGGTCACCCGTGACGCCACCCTGCGCGACGCGCTCGAAGCGGTCCTCACGGACAACGCGGGGCGGGTCGCGGTCACCGGGCGGCGCGGTGAGTACACCGGCGTCGTGGACATGGAGACGCTGATGAACTCCGTCCACGAAATGCTGGAGGCCGACCGGCTCGACGCGGTGGAGCACCAGCACGAACTGCAGGAGCAGCGGGCCGAGTTGACCCACCACGAGCAGGAAGGCCCCGGAGGGGAGGCGAAGGCGTGAACGGCATCCCCGGGCGCAACCCCCGCATCCCCGACCACGCACCGGCCCCCGGCGGCGGTCCGGACCCGCGGCCCGACGGCGAGCACGAGGTCAAGGGCCACCTCTACCGCGACACGGGCGAGGCCGAGCTGGAGCCGCCGCCTTCGGGTGCGGCCGGCCCCTCCCGGCGGCGGGTCGGCTGGCAGAAGCTCACGATCCTGCCCGCGTTCCTCGTCCTCATCCTGCTGCTCACCTGGTGGTGGTTCGAGCAGGCCGACCTGGACTCGATCTCGCGGAACGCCCTGGCGGACGGCAACGTCTGGCTCAGGCTCCGCCAGCACATCCAGCTGACGGTGATCTCCACCTTCTTCGTACTGATCATCGCGATCCCGCTGGGCATCCTGCTGACCCGCAAGAAACTGCGCAAGGCTGCGCCCGGCGCGATGGCCCTGGCCAACATCGGGCAGGCCACGCCGGCGATCGGTCTGCTCGCCCTCCTGGTGATCTGGATCGGCATCGGCGAGAAGGCCGCCCTGATCGGCATCATCATCTACGCCGTCCTGCCGGTCCTCTCCAACACGATCGCGGGCCTGAACGCCAACGACCCGACCCTCCTGGAGGCCGCGCGCGGCATCGGCATGTCGCCGTGGGGAGTCCTCGGCAAGGTCGAACTGCCCCTGGCCGTTCCGCTGATCCTCGCGGGTGTGCGCACCGCGCTCGTCCTGAACGTCGGCACGGCGACGCTCGCCACCTTCGGCGGTGGCGGCGGGCTCGGCGACCTCATCACCACCGGCATCACCAACCAGCGGATGCCGGTGCTCATGCTCGGCTCGATCCTGACGATCGCGCTCGCGCTCCTGGTGGACTGGCTGGCCTCGCTGGCCGAACTGTTCCTGCGTCCGCGCGGGTTGGAGGCCGGGTCATGAGGGTCACGATGCGTACGGCGGCGGTCGGCGTGCTGGGCGCGGCCCTGCTCGTGAGCTGCGGTCTGACCAGCGGCAGCCCGATGGTGGACGACGTGCGGCCGGGCACGATCGGCAAGGGCCGGCCCCTGAAGGGCGTCGACCTCACCGTCACGTCGAAGGAGTTCACCGAGCAGCTGGTCCTGGGCGCGATCATGGGCATCGCCTTCGAGGCGGCCGGCGCGGACGTCCTGGACCGGACGGGCATCCAGGGCTCGATCGGCGCCCGCGAGGCCGTCAAGAGCGGTGACGCGGACGCCATGTACGAGTACACGGGCACCGCCTGGATCACGTACCTCGGCAACTCCGAGCCCATCGACGACCCGCAGAAGCAGTGGGAGGCGGTGCGCAAGGCGGACGCGAAGAACGGCGTCACCTGGCTGCCGCCCGCCGAGCTCAACAACACGTACGCCCTGGCGATCAACCGGAAGAACGAGGCCAAGTACAAGCCGAAGACCCTCTCGGACGTGGCGGCCCTCTCGAAGTCGGACCCGGACGCGGTCACGCTGTGCGTCGAGAGCGAGTTCGCCTCGCGCGAGGACGGTCTGCCGGGCATGCAGAAGGAGTACGGGATGAAGATCCCCACCTCCAACATCACCAAGATGGACACCGGGATCATCTACACCCAGGTCTCCAAGGGGTCCTGCGTGTTCGGCGAGGTCTTCACCACCGACGGCCGCATCAAGGCGATGGACCTGTCGGTGACGCAGGACGACAAGCACTTCTTCCCCAACTACAACGTCGCCCCTGAGATCAACAGCAAGGCGCTCCAGAAGTACCCGAAGATGGCGGAGGTCCTGGACCCCATCACGAAGAAGCTGAACAACACGGTGGCCCAGGAGCTGAACTCCAAGGTGGACGTGCAGGGGCAGGATCCGCATGAGGTGGCGCTGGACTGGCTGGTGCAGGAGGGGTTCGTGAAGGAGGGGTAGCTCTTGGCCGGGGGCCGCCGGGAGTTGCAAAGACTCCGTTGCAGCGAAACCCTTGCAACGGAGTCTTTGCAACTCTACGCTCATGGGCATGACGGAACAGCCGGAGCCCCTGAAGGTCCGTACGCTCGACGCCCGCTCGCTGCGGGGCATCGCGCACCCCCTGCGGATGCGACTGCTCGGCTCGTTGCGCATCGACGGACCGGCCACAGCGTCCCAACTCGCGGAGCGTTTCGGTGAGTCAAGCGGCGCGACCAGCTATCACCTGCGCCAACTCGCGGCTCACGGCTTCGTCGAGGATGCCCCGGAGCACGGCAAGGGCCGCGAGCGGTGGTGGCGGGCGGCCCAGCAATCCACGGAGTTCAGCAACACGCTCACTCGGGACGCCGATCCTGCGGTGCGCGGGGCGGCGGCGCTGTATCTGCACGAGGTCGCGGCCCTGCACTCAGAGGCGTTGTCCACCTGGGTCGGAACCATCCACGAATGGCCCGAGGAGTGGCAGTCCAGCGCGGACATCAGCGACCGGACCCTGCGACTCACCCCGGCGCTGGCCGCCGAGCTGGGCGAGAAGGTCGATCAACTGATCGCGAGCTACCGCGGGTCGGCACCCGAGGACGACGACCCGCAGGCCGAACACGTCCGCATCCACACCCATGTGTTCCCGACGCGACGACCCGACTGAGAGGAACCCACCAGCCATGCACCCCGACGTACATCTCCTGCTGCACCACACCCGTACCGAAGAGCTCCACCGTGCCGCGCCCTTACGCGGCAGCCGCCCCCCGCTTCGTACTCAACTCGGCTGGACCATGGTCGAGTTGGGTCTGCGCCTGGTCAGCAGCTCGGGACCTTGCCGCCCCGGTCCAGGGAACGCAGCGCGTCAACCGTGCCCTTCAGCGTCGTGATCGGGATCAGCCGCAGGCCCTTGGGCAGCTCCGCCTGAGCGTCCGAGCACTCGTCCTCGGGGACCAGGAAGACGGTCGCGCCGTCACGCCTGGCGGCCTGCGTCTTCAGGGCCACACCGCCGACCGGGCCGACCTTCCCGTCCTCGGAGATCGTGCCGGTGCCCGCGATCTTCCGGCCGCCCGTGAGGTCCCCGCCGCTGCCGTTGCCGTCGATCAGGTCGATGATGCCGAGCGAGAGGAAGAGGCCCGCGCTGGGGCCCCCGATCTTGCCGAGGTCGACCTTCACCTTCACCTTGTCCGTGCCGTCCACGCCGTTCTCGTCGAGGTAGGCGAGGGCCGCCTGCGTGGCCGTGTCCTGCGACTTCCTCATGTCGCCGAGGTTGTGCTCCTCGACTTCCTTGACGTTGTCGCCGGTGGGATAGACCGAGTCCTTGGGCATCACGGCACGGTCCGTACGGAACCAGCCGTCCACCACGTCGCTCAGGCTCGCGTCCATGTCGGGCCCCGTGGCCACGATCGTCGTCATCCGCAGCTGCCCCTTCGGCTCCCTGGTGGGCGTACCGGTGATCGTGATGACCGGCTTGCCCTCGCTCTTGCCGAGCACGTTCGCCGTCGACCCCGGCTGGGCCACCGCGAACGGCAGCGGCGCGAGACCGGCGACGGCCAGGAGGGCGATCACGGGGACGGCACAGACGGCGAGCGCCTTGGGGCGCGTGAGGCTGGAGAGGGAGAACACGGGATCAATCTAACGTGACCGGTTCCATGACCGGATCAGCGGACAGGGCTCAGCGCAAGGCGTCGGCCACCTCCCGAGCCGCGTCCACCACCCGTGGACCCACCCGCTCCGGCACGGAGTCCGACAGCATGACGACGCCTACGCTGCCTTCTATGCCGGTCACGCCGACCAGCGGCGCCGCGGCCCCGCTCGCGCCCGCCTCCAGCTCGCCGTGCGTCAGCGCGTAGCCGGGGTCGGTGGCGAGGCCCTGCCGGGCGGCGAGTATCGCCCGGCCCGCGGCGCCCCGGTCCAGGGGATGCCGGAAGCCGGTCCGGTAGGCCACGTGGTAATCCGTCCAGGTCGGCTCGACGACGGCGACGGCGAGGGCCTCGGAGCCGTCGACCAGCGTCAGGTGCGCCGTCGCGCCTATGTCCTCGGCCAGCGAGCGCAGAGCGGGCAGCGCGGCCTCGCGCACCAGCGGATGCACCTGGCGGCCCAGGCGCAGCACCCCGAGGCCCACCCTGGCCCGGCCGCCCAGGTCACGACGGACCAGGGCATGCTGCTCCAGGGTGGCGAGGAGGCGGTACACCACGGTGCGGTTCACGCCGAGCTTGTTCGACAGCTCGGTGACGGTGAGCCCATGGTCGGTGTCGGCCAACAGCTTGAGGACACGCAGTCCTCGGTCGAGCGTCTGGGAAGTCTCCGCGGTCACGACGCCCACTCCTTAGGTGAGGGTCGACGGCCTCTTTACGCAGCGGTTGCGTCGCCGGTCCCGTGGGCGACGCGCGTCAGAGGCCGCCGGTCGGAACTCCGGCTGCGCTCCGCGGCGGCGCTGCCACGGGGCGTGTACGTTGCGGGGACATTAGCGAGGCCGTCCCGCTCAGCGGAAGACTCCGTCCAGAATCCGGGCACGAGACCGACTGTTAGGGGCGCAATGCCCCATACGCGGGGCACGTCGGAGAGGGTGCGCACGACTCCCCCACACGCGGAACACACCCCTCCCCCTCACACCGGCGAAGGCGCGCTCACTTCATGCGGGTGGCCCACTCGCCGACCTTCGCGATCCGCTGCCGCAGCTGCCCGGCGGTGGCCTCCGCGCTCGGCGGACCGCCGCACGTGCGCCGCAGCTCGGTGTGGATCACGCCGTGCGGCTTCCCGCTCTGGTGGACGTACGCGCCGACCATCGTGTTCAGCTGCTTGCGCAGCTCCAGCATCTCCTTGTGGGAGACCACGGGCCGCCGCTCGGCGGGCAGTTCGAGCAGGTCGGCTTCCTCGTCGGGCCGCTTCTTGCTGTGCGCGATCTGCCGGGCCTGCCGCTTCTGGAGCAGCATCTGCACCTGGTCGGGTTCGAGGAGGCCGGGGATGCCCAGATAGTCCTGCTCCTCCTCGCTCCCCGGGTGCGCCTGCATCCCGAACTCCGCGCCGTCGAAGAGGACCCGGTCGAAGACGGCGTCCGACTCCAGCGCCTCGAAGGAGAACTGCTCCTGCTCGCCGGTGTCCTCATCCTGCTCCTTGTTCGCCTCGTCCATCTCCTTCTCGGACTCGGCGTAGGGGTCCTCCTCCCCTTCCTTCTTCGGCTTGTCGAGCACGTGGTCGCGCTCGACCTCCATCTCGTTGGCGTGGCCGAGGAGGTCGGGGACGGTGGGCAGGAAGACCGACGCGGTCTCGCCGCGCCGCCGGGACCGCACGAAACGTCCCACGGCCTGCGCGAAGAAGAGCGGCGTCGAGATCGTGGTCGCGTACACGCCCACCGCGAGGCGTGGCACGTCGACGCCCTCGGACACCATGCGGACGGCGACCATCCACCGGTCGGTGCTCGCGGTGAAGTCGTCGATCCGCTTCGAGGCGCCCGTGTCGTCGGAGAGGACGACGGTGGCCTTCTCCCCGGTGAGCTCGCGGATCAGCTTGGCGTAGGAGCGTGCGGAGTCCTGGTCGGAGGCGATGACGAGGCCACCGGCGTCCGGGATGGCCTTGCGCACCTCGGTGAGCCGCTGGTCGGCGGCCTTCAGCACATTCGGCATCCATTCGCCGCGCGCGTCGAGCGCGGTCCGCCAGGCCTGCGAGATCGCGTCCTTGGTCATCGGCTCGCCGAGCCGCGCCGCGATCTCGTCACCGGCCTTGGTGCGCCACCGCATGTTGCCGGAGTAGGAGAGGAAGATGACCGGCCGGACGACGCCGTCGCCCAGCGCGCTGCCGTATCCGTACGTGTAGTCGGCGGCCGACCGGCGGATGCCGTCGTTCCCCTCCTCGTACGTGACGAAGGGGATGGGGTTGGTGTCGGACCGGAAGGGCGTACCGGTGAGCGCCAGGCGCCGCGTCGCGGGCTCGAACGCCTCGAGGCAGGCCTCGCCCCACGACTTCGAGTCTCCCGCGTGGTGGATCTCGTCCAGGATCACCAGCGTCTTGCGCTGCTCCACGCGGTTGCGGTGCAGCATGGGCCGCACGCCCACACCCGCGTACGTGATGGCGACGCCTTGGTACTCCTTGCTGAGCGGCCCCGCGCTGTACTCCGGGTCCAGCTTGATGCCTATACGGGCCGCGGCCTCCGCCCACTGCTTCTTCAGGTGCTCGGTCGGCGCGACCACCGTCACCTGCTGCACGACATGGTGGTGCAGCAGCCAGGACGCGAGCGTCAGCGCGAACGTCGTCTTGCCTGCGCCGGGTGTCGCGACGGCGAGGAAGTCACGCGGCTGCTCCTGGAGGTACCGCTCCATCGCGCCCTGCTGCCAGGCGCGCAGCTTGTTGGCGGTGCCCCAGGGGGCGCGGCCGGGGAAGGCGGGAGAGAGGTGGTGGGAGGAGGCGGAGTTGGCGGCGGTGGTAGTCACGGTCTCCGGGTTTTGACGTCTGGGGTAGGTACGACAACCGGGCCACCCTACCGGTGAAGGTTGACGCCCCGCGGAGAGCGGCACGGAGCCCGGGGCGGATGCGACCCGTCTCACACGTACCCCTGAGAAGGCATCTCAAGAGGCGCCCCAGAAGACGTCTCGGGAGGTGCCTCAGGAGGCGCCTTCCCTCAGCCGCGTCCCCACCCACGCCCCCACCAGGGCGACCGCCGCCATCGGCAGGAAGACGGCGACGAAGGCCCCCGGGTGCGACCCGCCCACCCCGGTGGAGCCGTGCGCGTCCACCATCCCGCCGCCCAGCGCCGCGAAGGCGGCGCCTCCCGCGGCCAGCAGCAGGGCGTTGGAGAGGCCGTCGGAGATCTGGAGGGCGGCGGAGTTGGCGCCCGCGTCGGCGGGCGGCGAGAGGCGAAGGAGCAGGACGCTGGTGGACCCGATGACCGTGCCCATGCCCAGGCAGCCGAAGGCCCAGGCCACCGCCACGGTCCACACCGGGACGGCGTCGATCAGGACGGTGGGCGCTGCGGCGATGGAGCCGGCCACCAGGAGCATCCCGACGACCATGAGCCGCGTACGGTGCGGCTCCATGCCCGGCCGTGACTGCACGTACGACCCGAGCGCCCACGTCGCGCCGCCCACGGCGAGCGACAGCCCCGCCATGGTCGGCGAGAGCCCGCGCTGGGTGACGAGCATCAGCGGCACGAAGGACTCGGCGGCGATGAACGACCCGGCGGCTATGCCGCGCAGCAGCACCACTGAGGGCAGGCCACGGGCGGCCCGGTAGGTGCCGCGCGGCAGCAGCCCGAGGACGGCGGGCACGAGCACGGCGGCGCCGACGGCCGCCGGGAGCAGCGACAGCCACCGCAGGTCCTGGCCCGCGTACTGCAGGAGCCCCGCCCCCAGCGAGATCCCGAGCGCGAGCTTGATGCGACGGCGGTCGAAGGGGCCGGCGGGCGCGTCGGAGACGGGCCCGGCGGCCCGCTGCCGTATCTGCGGCAGCGCGATGGCCAGCGGCGCCACGACGAGCACCGGGATGCCGATGAAGACCCAGCGCCACCCCAGGTGCTCGGTGACGGTCCCGGAGACCAGCGGCCCCACCACGGACGGCACGACCCAGCTGGCCGCGAACGCCGCGAGGATGGACGGCCGCAGATGCTCCGGGTAGGCGCGGCTGACGACCACGTACAGCGCGACGATGACGAGCCCGCCGCCGAGGCCCTGTACGGCACGGCCGAGGATGAACATCCACATGGCCTGGGCGGTCCCGGAGAGCAGCAGCCCCGCGGCGAACGCGGCGATCCCGCCGGCCAGCGGCCCCAGCGGCCCGCGCCGGTCGGCCCACTGCCCGGAGAGCACCATGCCGAAGAGGCTGGTGGTGAAGTACGCGGAGAAGCCGAAGGCGTAGAGCGAGACACCGTCGAGCTCACGGGCGGCCACCGGCATCGCCGTCCCGACGGCGGTCGCCTCGAAGGCGATGAGCAGCACCACGGAGACGATGCCGAGACTGAGCGCGCGGTAGGGCGCGCGGAGCACTCCGCCCTTGAGCTCGGAGGGCGGGACCAGCGGGGCGGCTGCGACTTCGGCGTCGCGTGGTTCGAGGGCGCTCATGACGGCCAGCGTAAGGGGCGTGGCAGCCGGTGACACCTGTCCGGAGACGGTGGGCTTCTGGTCCCTTGGTCCTACGCCACGGACCGTGGTCTCGCGCCGTTCATGAACGCGGCATGGCAGTCCCGTTGCGGCACCCCGAGATCCCTTGAGCGAACCCGCCGGTCACGGCTAGCTTCAAGGAGTCGAGTACAACCTCGGCCGTGTGCCCGAGTGGCTCAGGGGCTGGACTGCAAATCCAGTAACGCGGGTTCGATTCCCGCCACGGCCTCCAGTCAGACCCGTCAGACCAGTCAGACCAGGCGGACCCGTCAGTCCCGTCAGACCCGCGCCTCGGCGAGCCCCGCGAGGATGGCGTCCACGGTCTCGTCCACCGTCAGGTCCGAGGTGTCCAGCCACAGGCCGAGCCTCGGGGTCGTGGAACGGAACCCCGCGTCCAGGTCCTGCACCGACCACGCGCCGTACCCGGTCTTCCCTCGCCCGGCCTCCCGCGCGGCGACCGCCTCCGGACTCGGGGCGAGCACGACGACGTGCACGGGGCGCGTCCGCAGCAGATCCACGTACGTCTTCAACTCCTCGCCCAGGATGACGTCCTGGACCACCGCGACGAAGCCCGCCGACGCGTACGCGTCCGCCGTGGACGCCGACAGGCCGTAGCGCAGGCGGAGTTGGGCCGCCGCCTCGTCCGACGCGCCGGGCTCGTACTCCTGGCCGCCCGACACGATCATCCGGCGGAAGACGTCTCCCCGGACATGCGCCGCGCGCGGAAGGCGTTCGGCGAGGGCCTGCGCCACCGTCGACTTGCCCGCGGCCATGATGCCGGTGATGACGACGACCCCGGACAGGGGCGCCGTCACGTCGCGACCGCCGCCTGGGGGCGGATCGGGAGGCGGTTGACCGGGCGTCCGGTGGCCGCCCGTACCGCCGAGGCCACTGCCGCCGGGGTCGTCACCACCGGCACCGCGCTCGCCGCCTTCGCGCCGAAGGGGGCGACCACGTCGCGCTCCTCGACCAGCTTCACGATGCGGATGTCCGGGGTGTCCAGGGCGGTCGGGAGCGCGTAGCCGGTGAGGTCCGGGTGGCGGACCAGGCCGCGCGGCGTACGGAGGTTCTCCGTGAGCGCCGCGCCGACGCCCTGCGTGACGCCCGCCTCGATCCGTACCTTCAGCTGGGTCGGGTTGAGGATGCGGCCCACGTCCTGGGCGACCGCGAGCTCCACGACCCGGACCGAACCGATCTCGATGTCGACGTCCACCACCGCGCGGATCGCGCAGAACGCCATGCCGACGAAGGCGTCGCCCTGACCCGCCTCGTCGAGGGGCTCGGTGGGGTGGGGGCGGCACTGGGCCGTGGCCCACAGTTCCTTGCCGTCCATCGCCTCCGTCACCGTCGTGCTCAGCACGCCGTCGTACGAGGTGATCTTGCCGTCGGTGATCTGGAGCAGCTCGGTCGACATGCCGAACTTGTGGGCCAGGGGCTGGAGGAGCTGCGTGCGGACCATCTTCGCCGCGCGCTCCACCGCACCGCCCGACACCCACGTGTGGCGGCCGTGGCAACTGGGGCCCGCGGGCGGCTGGTCCGTGTCGACCGGGGCCACGCGGACGTCGTCGATGCCGAGCGTCTCCTGGACGATCTGACGGGCGAGCGTGGTGAAGCCCTGGCCCGTCTCGACCGCCGCGCAGATGACCGTCGCGATGCCGTCGTGGACCTTCACGGTGGCCGTGGAGACCTCGTCCGTGCCCTCGGCGCCCAGGAGCTGGACCATGCCGAGGCCGTAGCCGACACCCCGGCGCACCGCGGCGGGCTCACCCGCGCCCTCGGGACCGCCGGGCAGCAGCCACTCGTCCTCGGGGGTGTCCTTCGGCAACTCGGGCAGCGGGAAGTCCCGTACGGCGGCTAGGAGTTCGGCGACCGGCGCCGGGCAGGTCACCGTCTGGCCCGTGGGCAGGATGTCGCCCGTGGCCATCGCGTTGCGCAGCCGCACCTCGGCCGGGTCGATGCCCAGCTTCTTCGCGATCTTGTCCATCTGGGCTTCGTAGGCCGCGCACACCTGCATGGCGCCCTCGCCCCGGACATGCCCGGACGGCGGGTTGTTCGTGCGGACCGCCCAGCCCTCGATGAAGGCGTTCGGGACCACGTACGGGCCGCAGGCGAAGGAGACGGCCGCGGCGAGCGCGTCCGACGACGTGTCCGCGTACGCGCCCGCGTCGAGCAGGACCTGCGCCTCCACCTTCACCAACTTGCCCTCGGCGTCCGCGTGATGGCGGTAGCGGAGCAGCGTCGGGTGGCGGTGGGCGTGGCCCAGGAAGGACTCCTCGCGGGTCGCCGTCAGCTTCACCGGGCAGCCGGTGGTCAGGGCGAGCAGGCCGAGCGGCAGGTGGAAGCTGGCGTCCTCGCGGTCGGCGGTCGCGCCGGGCACGCCGGTCACGACGACCTTCACGATGTCCGGGTCGATGCCGTAGCAGGACGCGGCCATGTCGCGGTCGGTGTGCGGGTCGGTGGAGGCGATGTAGAGCTCCACGCCCCCGTCCGGACGCGGCACCGCGAGCCCGGCCTCCGCGCCGATCGGCGCCGGGTCCTGGCGGCCGATGCGGTACAGGCCCTCGACGACGAGTTCGCCCGCCGCCTCCGGGTCGCCGTGCCGCAGCGGGATGTGCCGGATCAAGTTGCCGTCAGGGTGCAGGGGTTCGGCCGCGAAGGCCTTCTCCGGGTCGGTGACCGGCTCCAGGACCTCGTACTCGACGAAGATGGCGGCGGCGGCCATCCGTGCCGTGTCGGGGTGGTCGGCGGCCACGGCCGCGATGGGCTCGCCGTGGTGGCGTACGACGTCGGAGGCGAAGACCGGGCGGTCCGCGGTCTTGCGGCCGTGCAGGGCCTCGCCGGGCACGTCCTCGTGCGTGACGACGGACCGCACGCCCGGCATCTCGCGCGCCTGGGACGTGTCGATCGAAACGATGCGCGCGTGCGCGTGCGGCGAGCGCAGGACGGCCGCCCAGAGCAGTCCCTCCGCCCACAGGTCGGACGCGTAGGGAAACGTGCCCTCCGTCTTGGCGCGGGACTCCGCCGACGGCAGGGACGCGCCGATGCCGTGCGGCAGCGGCTCCGGGCCGGGCTGCGGCTCCACTGCGGTCGCGGTGTTCCCGTTCCCCGCGGCTTCGTTGCTCACGCCTGGCCTCCGCCCTGGCCGTACGGTCCTTCGTACGTTCCGTCCTGCGCCGCCGGGTTGACCCCTCCGGCGCCGGGTCCCGCCTGGTGCGGGATGCGTGCCTCACCGTCGCTCTGGGCGGACGGCTCGGCGGCCGCCGCCGACGCCTCGCGCTCGGCGACCACTTCCTGCACCGCGTCGAGCACGCCCCGGTAGCCGGAGCAGCGGCACAGGTTGCCGCACAGGGCGCGGCGGGTCTCCAGGTCGGTCGGGGCGGGGTTGCCCTCAAGCAGGTCGTGCAGGGTCATCGCCATGCCCGGCACGCAGAAGCCGCACTGGACGGCACCACAGGCGGCGAGCGCCCGCTGCACGTCGGAGGGCCTGCCGTCGACGGCGAGTCCCTCGACGGTGCGCACCTCGCTGCCGGCGGCGGTGGCCGCCGGCACCAGGCAGGAAGCGACGAGACGGCCGTCCACCTGGACGTTGCAGGCACCGCACTCGCCCTGCGAGCAGCCGTCCTTGGCGCCCGCGAGGCCGAGACGCTCGCGCAGGACGTAGAGGAGCGACTCGCCGATCCAGGCGTCGGTGACGGGGCGGTCGGCGCCGTTGACGCGCAGGACGTACGAGCAGAGGGGGTGTTCGTCGGAGAGGGCGGTGGAGGTGAGGACCGCTTCGGGTTCGGCGGTCTCGGGTTCGGCGGTCTCCGGGTCGGCTTCGGCCTCAGCTTCGGTGCCGGCCTCTGCTTCCGCGTCCGCCTCGGCTGCGGCTTCGGTGTCCGGCTCGGCCTCGGCTGTGGGCTCCGGCTCGGGTTCCGGCTCCGCGGGTGCCTCCGGCGCCCCAGGCACCTCGGGCACCTCAGGCGTCTCTGCTGCCACGGGCATCTCCGGCACCACATGCATCTCGGGAGCCACCGGCGCCGCCGGGACGAACGGCTCCGGGGGCGGGACGGGATCGTGGTGCTGGGGCTCGTGGTGCTGCGGCTCGGCGTACTGCTGGGCGTGGGGCTGCGCGTGCTGCTGCGGGTCGACGTGCGGCTGCGGCTCGGCGTACGGCTGCTGCACGGGCTCCGCCCACGGGGCGCCCGCGCCCGCGCCGCCGGTCGCCCACGGCGCCGCCGCACCGCCAGGCAGCGTCGCCGGCGGCGTACCGCCCCACTGTGCGGCGAGCGAGGGCGCGGTGAACTCACCCGATTCGTCGGGAAGATCACCATTGGCGACGGGGATCGACCACTGTCCCGTGACATCGGCGGGAGCCGGGGCGGCGGGCGCGTGCCCCTCCGCCTCGTGGAAGCTCCACTGCCCGGTGGCCCGGGGGTCGTACGCGTGCTCCTGATGGTGGACCGGCGGCTCGGGCTCGGGCACACCGCCCGCGTCCGGCCACCGCACGTTCTGGACACCGGTGCCCGCGGCGCCCGCGCCCGTCACCTCGGGCGGCATGACCCAGACACCCGTGGCGGCCGGGTCGGTCGCGTCGGCCGTCGTGGGGGTGACCGTTATCTGCGGCGGCACGTAACCGTGGCCGGGCGCGGCGAGCGGGGAGTGGTCGAAGTCCAGGGCGCCTTCCGGAAGCTGCACGAAGGCCGTGGCGTCCGAGTCGTACTCACCCTGTGGATGCGGCTGCCAGCCGCCGTTCGCGGCGTTCGCAGCGTTTGTGTCGTGCCGGTCGTCACTCACGACAGCGCCCTCCCCAGTGCTCGTCGGGCCAGCGCGGCGACGGTGCGCCGCAAGTGCAGTACGGCGGGCGGCAGCGGCTGCGGCGAGCCGTCCTCCGCCGGGGGCTGGTCGGGGATGCACGCGGCGGCGACGTACTCACCGAAGGCGGTGAGCGCCTCCGGCACGATCGTCCGCTCGCCGTCCCAGTCGATCAGCGAGGCGACCCACTGCTCGGCCTCCAGGGGCCGCAGCGGCATCGGCGCGACGGCACCGACCGCGCAACGCACACCGCGCCGCGCCGGGTCGAGGACGAGCGCGACGGAGGCGAGGGCGCGGCCGGGTCCGGTGCGTCCGGTCGCCTTCAGGAAGACCTGCGGGGCGTGCAGGAGCGGCAGCCGTACGAAGCCGATGAGTTCGCCGGGGCGGAGCATGTCCATCCCCGCGAGCAGGTGCGACACGGGGACCTCGCGGCGCGCGCCGCCGGGTCCCGCGATGACGAGGACGGCTTCCAGGGCGGCCAGGACGGGCAGGGTGTCGCCGGTCGGCCCCGCCGTGGCGATGTTGCCGCCCAGGGTGCCCGCGTTGCGGATCTGCGGGGGTCCGGCGGCGCGTGCGGCCGCGGCGAGCGCGGGGATCAGGGCGGCGAAGTCGGGGCGCCCGACGCGTGCGTGGGTGAGGCCGGCGCCGAGCAGCGCGTGACCGTCCTGGTACTGCCAGCCGCGGATCTCGCTGATGCGGCCGAGGCCGACGAGCGCGGCGGGGCGCAGGAGGCCCGCGTTGACGGAGGCCATGAGGTCGGTGCCGCCGGCCACGGGCACGGCGGCGGGCATCGCGGCGAGCGCCTCCACGGCCTCGTCCAACGTCGCAGGCAGCGTCGCCGTCTGCGCTGTGTGCGCCGCCTGCGGTGCGTGCGTGCTCAAAACCGGCTGCCCCTTCCCGATGCCCGGCGGCTTTCTCGCCGTGCCCACCGTTACGCCTGTTCCGCCGTACGGTACGTGCTCACAGCCCGGACGTGGCAACTCTGGCACATCTTCCCCGGGCCCCGGCGCGGGGGTCCGCTAGGAGCCATTCGTCCGCAGACCTGGGGGATGTGCCGTTTTCACACGCCCTCGCCGGTCAGCGGGAATTGCCACTCTTCGGTGACTCTTGTACGGCTTTCGCCGGACCGCCCACGCTTTCAGTGCGGGCGGCCCGACACGCGGAGCACGGGGTGCGCCTCACACGTTCGGGGGCGCCCCGTCGATCGGGCGTCCGAGCACTCCCGGGCGCTTCTGCCACGGCAACGGGCCGCCGGGCGGGCGGTAGTCGACGCCGAGCGCGTCAAGTCGCGCGTAGTGCGGGGTCATTCGGCGCTCGAAGTCCGCGAAGTCGCGCTCGGCGGAGGCCGGGAGCGGGCTCCAGGCGACCTCGGCGAAGGCGGCGAGACGCGGGAACACCTGGTAGTCCACGCGTGCGTGGTACTCCATCACCTCGGTCCAGACGTTGGCCTGGGTGCCGAGGACGTGGCGTGCCTCGTCGGCGGTGAGCTGCGGCGGCACCGGCTCGAAGCGGTAGACGTCCTCCAGGGTGCGGACGAAGCCGATGGGCGCGGGCTCGTCGGGGCCGCCGTCCTGCCGGTGGTCCAAGTACACCTGCTGCTCGGGGCACATGACGACGTCGTGACCGGCCTTGGCCGCCGCGATCCCGCCCCCGTAGCCACGCCAGGAGGACACGGTGGCGCCCTCGGCGAGGCCGCCCTCCAGGATCTCGTCCCAGCCGATGAGCCTGCGCCCGCGCGCGGTCAGCCAGCTGTCGAAGTGCCGGATGAACCAGCTCTGCAGCCCGTTCTCGTCACCGACGCCGAGCTCCTTGATGCGGGCCTGAGCGGTGGGGGACGCCTTCCACTGGTCCTTGGGACATTCATCCCCTCCCACATGAATGAAGGTGGACGGGAAGAGCTCGATCAGCTCCTCGAACACGCCCTCGTAAAAGCGAAGGGTGTTCTCGGTCGGGGCGAGGACGTTCGGGTTGACGCCCCAGGTGTCCCAGACGCCGAGCGCCGAGGTGTCGACGACGTCGGTGTTGCCGAGCTCCGGATAGGCGTGGATGGCGGCCTGCGAGTGCCCGGGGATGTCGATCTCGGGTACGACGGCGATGTGCCGCTCATGGGCGTACGCGACGATCTCGCGGATGTCGTCCTGCGTGTAGTAGCCGCCGTGCGGAGTGTCGTTCCACAGCTCGGATGCGCGGTGGCCCCACTTCGTGCGCGGGCGCCACGAACCGGCCTCCGTGAGCCTGGGGTAGCGCTTGATCTCGATGCGCCAGCCCTGGTCGTCGGTGAGGTGGAAGTGGAAGACGTTGAGCTTGTGGGCGGCAAGAAGGTCGAGGTACCGCAGGACGCCGTCCTTGGGCATGAAGTGCCGGGCCACGTCGAGCATCATGCCGCGCCACCCGAAGCGGGGGCTGTCCTCGATCAGACACCCCGGGACGGCGTACCGCCCGGCGGCCCGCAGCGGTGCGCGCCGAAAGGCCTCGGCCCCGATGAGCTGCCGCAGGCTCTGGGCCCCCCAGAAGACCCCGGGAGCGGCGCCACCCAGAATCTCGACACCGCTCTCCCCCACCGTGAGCCGGTACGCCTCGGGAGCAAGGGAGTCATCGATGCCGAGGGAGATGGCGCCACCCTCACCGGCCTCACCGGGCGCGAGGGGCAGCCCCAACGCACCGCCGAGCGTGGCCCGCAGCCAGCGCTCGGTGGACTCGGTGCCGGGCCCGGCACGCAGCGCGGTCGACGAATCGAGGATGAAGCCTTCGGGATGCGGCCCCTCGGCGCGTGCGGGCGCCGGGATGAGTTGCTCAAAGGTCATGCGGCGAGGCTGCCACGCGACGGCACAACGCAAAAGGGGCGTTGCGGTACACGCAACGCCCCTTCACGAGGGAGGCCCTGAAACGCGCCCGGGGGCTACTTCTTGCCGCCGCCCTTGCCGTCCTTGCCGCCCTTGTCCTTGTCGCCACCGGCGCTCATGGACTCGTAGATCTCCTTGCACATGGGGCAGACGGGGTACTTCTTCGGGTCACGACCCGGCACCCACACCTTGCCGCAGAGCGCGACGACGGGCGTACCGTCGAGCGCGCTCGCCATGATCTTGTCCTTCTGGACATAGTGCGCGTAGCGCTCGTGGTCACCGTCACCGCTCGACACCTGCGGCGTCGGCTCTACGAGGGTCCCCGTACCTGCCCCGCGCTCGGGCTCGGGCTCAAGAGTGCTCATGGCATCCAAGGGTACCTACGCCGACGGCGTCCGGGCATCGCCCGGGCCGGTACACCGCGCGCAGCGCGAGCCTCACGGGACCGCCCAGATCGACAGCGACCTCGCCAGGTGCTCGAGGTCCCCGGCGGCGCGCAGGAGGTGGGCGACATCTTCCGTGGCCGTCCACACGACGACGTCCGCCTCGTGCTCGTCCACCTGCCAGCCGTAACGGACGCACCCCAGCAGGTGGGGCGAGTCGGCCTGCGGCACATAGCGGAAGGTGGTCAGCCCTTCGCCCAGCTTCTCGGACTCGACCCTCTTCACCACCGCGGGCTCGACGGCCCCCGGGTCGTCCGCCTCGGTGAGGGCACGGAGGGTCGCCTCACGAGGGCCCGCCGCCGGTCCGACGGCCGCGCAGACCGGGAGCGGCAGATCGGTGGGCTGATCGAGATGGAGGAACACCCAGTGGTCCGAGCCAGGCGGCGCGCATGCCTCGGCGCAGCGCTCCAAGGTGCCGGCGCCGAAGTCCACACCGCTCGGGCCGGGGTCGAGGCCGTGGTCCTCCCACAGCTCCTCGGCGACCTCCCGGGACCAGGCGCGGACGTCCTCCCACACCGACCAGGGAGCCGTCAGCCCGGAGCGCGGCGGCACCATCACCCAGGGCGTGGGATCGACGTCCTCGATGTCGAGGACGGCCCGGAAAGACTCGCCCATCGCCGCGATTCCCGTCGTTCCCGTCATCCCCGCCTCCAGCGGAAATTCGCCATGAGCGCGTCGAACCATTCGACGAGGACGTCGGCCAGCTCGTCCCGGGGACTGCCGCCCCCGACGGTCGAGAAGGCCGCCACGAACCAGCGATCCGGGTCACCCGGTACGGAGATCATGTACTCGACACGCCGTGAAGCGAGTACTGCTCCTTGAGGGCTGTCGGCCTTCGCCACATGCTCCCGGCGGACCGCGAGGGCCCCGTCGACCTCTCCCGCGCTCAGGTCGGCGCCCTCCACACCGTCTCTGGAGAGGAGCCGTACCGCCGCCTCGGTGGGCTCTCCCTCACTCTGCGGCTGCCCCTGGCGCCGGGGCAGGAGGCTTTCGGAGACGAGGATCGATGCCCCGATGCTGCAATCTCCCATCGGCTTGACCGGCAGGTAGAGGTCCAGGGCTCCGCTCTGCACGGCCTGCCCCACGGCCTCGCGAAAGCGGCGCTCCAGCTCACGCTTGTAGGGGCCGATCTTGTCCGGGGGCGTATCGGCGGGAATGCGGGCGCAGGCGTCGTCGAGGATCCGCCGCACTGCTTCCTCCGTGCCTTGACGCAGGGGGGCTTGGGCCCACTGGTCGGGGAGGATGATGCGGTACCCGGTGACCGGGGCTTCGTCGCCGACCCGTTCCGCCCACCGGGCCGGCTCAGCCTGCACGAAGCCGCTCCTTGCGGTTGAGCTGCCACATGCCGGCGAAACCGGCGAGGCAGATGCCCACAGCGATCCAGAGTGTCCAGGCGCCGGTACCCACGGCCCACATCAACGCGTAGAAGAGATACAGAATGAGCGCCCACTTGATCAGGCCGCGCTCACCCCGCAGGTCCTCCCAGTCGTCCGGGCGCCGCGACAAAAAGATCAGGAGCACCGGTACCAGCGCACACAGCGCCCACTCCCACGTCGGCCACGGCACCAATTCCCTGCCAAAGAAGTCTTTGCTCGCGGGAGCGGCGAACATGCGCAGCATGGACAGCAGGAAGAACCATCTGAAAAAGCCCACGCGCCACGCCAAACGACGCTCACTGCGGACTACCCGGTCGGAGCCCTCCACGGCCATCAACTCATCCTCACCATCGTGAGCCCACCGACCGCGTCATGCGATCCTTCATTCTGCTGTACTCGCCACCCGAGGCCGTGTCGCCGGCTTTGTCCCCACTGTCAAGGACCGTACTGGCTCCCCACGATCCTACGAGCGCGTCCTTATGACGCTCGGCCTGGCGGGCGTTGTCCGCGAGCCGGGCGTCAGCGGGAAACTCAGCGCGCCACTTCTTGATGTCCTTCATCTGGCGGCCCAGCTGGGCGTCTCCCAACACACCGGCCTTCTCCTGCGCGGTAATCTGCGGCATCTCCGCATCGCGCACCTCGCCGGCGGCCTTTTTCCCGTCTGCCCGACTCTTGGCCAGCTGACGCATATTTCGCGCTCTGGCGTTGCTGCGCGCATTTCCCGACCTTCCACCGCCTTTCCGGGACTTCGCCACCGAACTGGCCCTCGACCCTGCGGTTTTCGACGCGCTCTGCATCTGCTGGGCGGTTCCGGCCGACTTGGAGGCGATCTGACGTGAACTGTTCTGCAGGAGCTTGATCCCTTTGGCCGCTCTCATGCCATTGCGTGCCAGCTTCAAGGCCCCGATGTCCATCATGACGTCGAACCATGAACCGTTTCCCCCGGCCGCCTGCGTCGCGTGGGCAACCAGCACCACGACAGTCAAGGCAGCCGCGATCCAGCCGATGCCCGGGAAGAGCATGGCTACGACACCTACCGCCGTCGCGACCCAACTCAACCTGTCAGCCCACTCGCCGATCCAGTCGGCGTCAGCGATGGCTCCCTTGGCGTCGTTCCACCAACTGTCCTTCATGTCATCGTCGATGGAGTCCCTGATCTTCCCCGCGAAGTGACCGGAGCGTTCCTCGTAATCGCCGACCGCGGAATGGAACCGCCCCCGGGCACTCTCCAGGTCCTCTCTGGCACGCTTGAGCGCGGCGTCCTCCGCATCGGAGCCCGAGCCCTTGTCCCCCTTCTCGCCTTTGCCGGAGTCCGCCTCGCCCTCGTGCGCGTCGATCACACGCTGAGCGTCCTTCGCGTCTCCGAGCGCCCTGTCCGCCCTTTTCTGGAAGCCTTCGAGTTCATCTGCCCAGCACGTCAGATGCCCTTTGACCTCGCGGTACCGGTCTTCCGCCTCATCAAGCTTTCGTCCCAAGCCACGCGCATCCTCACCGAGTTTCTCCGCGTACTTCCCCTTGAGATGGTCGGCGTCAGCCATCGCATTGAGCGCGGCGGCCTGCGTACGCAGATACTCGGCGATCTTCTTCATGTGCTTCACCTGGCTACGAACCCCGTCAGGATCACCCGGCACGGGATCACTTTCACACAGGGGATGCCAGTCCTTCGGTCGTGCCACTCTTCCCCCGACATAGAACGATGGGTCGACGTGATGGCCGCATCACTACTTCTTCTTGCCGGGCTTCGACAACTCGTCATCAAGCTTCTGGAATGCGTCGCGCGTTTCCTCGACCATCGTGCCGACGGCATCCAACGAATCGAGCAGACGCTTGCGGTTGTCGTCCCAGTTGTCGATGAATTCGGCCATCGCCCCTCTGAGGTCGGAGGCCCCCACGACCGATGCGATGTCGTCTTTCCATTCACCCAGGTTCTTGAACTCTCTCTGAATGGCACCCAGCTGCTTCGCCGACGTAGCGAGCAACGCATAGTCGACAGCCAGATCAGAATCAGGCACTCCCCCGGCCTCCCCTCACTCCCACGAGGCCGCCAGGCCACCAGACCACTGCCTGGCCCACGCTAGGGGGCGAGTAGCCCGGGAAACCCTCAGTTCAGCGAAGCGTCATCCGGATAAGTGGCCACCATCGCCAGCTCGCTGCGCTGCCGGCGCAGCACCGCTCGCCACAAGCGCTCCGGAGACGGTGACGACACGTCGCCGGGCTCGGACTCGACCACGTACCAGGCGCCCTCGACGAGCTCGTCCTCCAGTTGGCCGGGGCCCCAGCCCGCGTAACCGGCGAAGATCCGCAGCGAGCCGAGCGCGGGGGCCAGGAGTTCCGGCGGGGTGTCCAGGTCGACCAGGCCGATTGCGCCGTGCACGCGGCGCCAGCCGATCGGCTCGCCTCTGCCCGGCCGCGCCCGGACGCCGGAGGCGGGCCCCTCCTCCCCGGGGATCACCGCCACGCCGAGCGCCGAGTCGAGCGAGACCGGGCCGCCCTGGAAGACGACCCCCGGCGCGCCCGCCAGATCACCCCAGCCCTCCAGGATGTCCGCGACGTCCACCGGCGTGGGCCGGTTGAGGACCACGCCGAGCGAGCCCTCCTCGTCGTGGTCGAGGAGCAGCACCACCGCGCGGTCGAAGTTCGGGTCCGCCAGGGCAGGCGTGGCCACGAGCAGCCGCCCTGTGAGCGAGGACACCTCGGTCATGAACGACATGATCCCGCATCTTTGCCCCGCGGGGGGAGGCAATGCCCGTACGGGAGTGAATGCAGCTCAGGGGCGCATGGGCGCGTCCGGAGCGCACACTTTCGGCGGTGACCCGGAGTGTCCGGTTCCGAACGGTTCGTGTTGTCACGAAGTCCTGACGTGTTTCGCGTGCCCTTGGCCTTACGGAGAGGGGGTACACGCCCATTACGCTTGCCCTTTGGTCCACCCGTCCATCCAATCGGAACGCGAGATTCATGACCGTCACCGACGATGTACTGCTTGTCCACGGCGGAACCCCGCTGGAGGGCGAGATCCGTGTCCGCGGCGCGAAGAACCTCGTGCCCAAGGCCATGGTCGCCGCGCTGCTCGGCAGCGCTCCGAGCAGGCTGCGCAATGTCCCAGACATCCGCGACGTGCGCGTCGTACGCGGACTCCTGCAGCTGCATGGCGTCACGGTCCGCCCCGGTGAGGAGCCGGGCGAGCTGGTCATGGACCCCTCGCACGTGGAGAGTGCCAACGTCGCGGACATCGACGCCCACGCCGGGTCGTCGCGCATCCCGATTCTCTTCTGCGGGCCGCTCCTGCACCGCCTCGGGCACGCCTTCATCCCCGGCCTCGGCGGCTGCGACATCGGCGGCCGGCCGATCGACTTCCACTTCGAGGTGCTCCGCCAGTTCGGCGCGACCATCGAGAAGCGCGAGGGCGGCCAGTACCTGGAGGCCCCGCAGCGGCTCCGCGGCACGAAGATCCAGCTGCCGTACCCGTCCGTGGGCGCCACCGAGCAGGTGCTGCTCACGGCCGTGCTCGCGGAGGGCGTCACCGAGCTCTCGAACGCCGCCGTCGAGCCCGAGATCGAGGACCTCATCTGCGTCCTGCAGAAGATGGGCGCGATCATCGCGATGGACACCGACCGGACCATAAGGGTCACCGGTGTCGACAGCCTGGGCGGCTACAACCACCACGCCCTCTCGGACCGCCTGGAGGCCGCCTCCTGGGCTTCCGCGGCCCTGGCGACCGAAGGCAACATCTACGTCCGCGGCGCCCAGCAGCGCTCGATGATGACGTTCCTGAACACCTACCGGAAGGTGGGCGGTGCCTTCGAGATCGACGACGAGGGCATCCGCTTCTGGCACCCGGGCGGCTCGCTGAACGCGATCGCCCTGGAGACGGACGTGCACCCCGGCTTCCAGACGGACTGGCAGCAGCCGCTGGTCGTCGCGCTGACGCAGGCCGCCGGTCTGTCGATCGTGCACGAGACGGTGTACGAGTCGCGGCTCGGCTTCACCTCCGCGCTCAACCAGATGGGCGCACACATCCAGCTCTACCGCGAGTGCCTCGGCGGCTCCGACTGCCGCTTCGGGCAGCGCAACTTCCTCCACTCGGCGGTCGTCAGCGGCCCCACGAAGCTCCAGGGCGCCGATCTGGTCATTCCCGACCTGCGCGGCGGCTTCTCGTACCTGATCGCCGCTCTGGCGGCCCAGGGGACGTCCCGCGTCCACGGCATCGACCTGATCAACCGCGGCTACGAGAACTTCATGGACAAGCTCGTGGAGCTCGGCGCGAAGGTCGAGCTGCCGGGCAGGGCGACGTTGTAGGCAAGTCAGCCCGGCCGGCGTTTGAGGCCATCTTCTAGGCATGCGAAAGGGGCGGCCACCCGAAACCGGGTGGCCGCCCCTTTCACTGCTTGAGGCTACTTGCCCTTGGCCGCTTCCTTGAGCTTGGAGCCCGCCGAAACCTTGACGCTGTAGCCGGCCGGGATGTTGATCGGCTCGCCGGTCTGCGGGTTCCGTGCGGTGCGAGCGGCACGGTGGGTGCGCTCGAAGGTCAGGAAGCCGGGGATGGTGACCTTCTCGTCGCCCTTGGCAACGATCTCGCCGACGGTCTCGGCGAACGCGGCCAGCACGGCGTCGGCGTCCTTGCGGGTCACCTCGGCGCGGTCGGCCAGCGCGGCCACCAGCTCACTGCGGTTCATGTTTGTACTCCCGTGTTCTTCTTGCCGTTGAGGCGTGCCACGCGGCGGAGCCGCATGATGGGCACAGCGAAGCCGATGCTGCCAGGGTCCTCGGTCAGGCCCCGGACCCGGGTCCGTTCATCCGGACCCTCGCGCCCAGAAAGGCATCCTGCCCCCACCTGCGGCGGGAAAGCCAATCCGGGCCCCTTGGGGTCACACGAAAAGCTTCACCGCCCCTGGGAAGGTGGCAGTCGGGGGCGCGCTTCCACGCCACCCTAGAGGGCCTTTGCGGGCCCCGCGTTCCGCGACGCGCCGTACTACTGGGCCGTGGCGCCTGTCACAGCTACCCCGGCTGCCTTCGCCGCGCTGCGCACCGCATCGGCGACCGCGCCCGCGACCTTGTCGTTGAAGACGCTGGGGATGATGTAGTTCGGGTTGAGCTCGTCCTCGGCGACGACGTCCGCGAGGGCGCCCGCCGCCGCCAGCATCATCTCCGTGTTGACGGTGCGCGACTGGGCGTCGAGCAGACCGCGGAAGACACCGGGGAAGACCAGGACGTTGTTGATCTGGTTCGGGAAGTCCGAGCGGCCCGTGGCCACGACTGCCGCCGTCTGGCGGGCGATGGCCGGGTCGACCTCGGGGTCCGGGTTCGCGAGCGCGAACACGATGGCGCCGTCGGCCATGGCCGCGACGTCGTCCGCGTTCAGGACGTTCGGGGCCGAGACGCCGATGAAGACGTCGGCGCCGACGACCGCTTCCTTGAGGGTGCCGCGGGCGCCCTCGGGGTTGGTGTTGTCGGCGATCCAGCGCAGCGGCGAGTCAGGCGCGGCGTCCACCAGGTCCTCGCGGTCCGCGTGCACGACACCGTGGATGTCGGCGACGACGGCGTGCTTGACGCCCGCCGCGATGAGCAGCTTGAGGATGGCCGTACCGGCCGCGCCCGCACCGGACATGACGACGCGTACGTCACCGACTCCCTTGCCCACCACGCGCAGTGCGTTGGTCAGCGCGGCGAGCACGACGATCGCGGTGCCGTGCTGGTCGTCGTGGAAGACGGGGATGTCCAGGGCCTCGCGGAGGCGGGCCTCGATCTCGAAGCAGCGCGGCGCCGAGATGTCCTCCAGGTTGATGCCCGCGAAGCCGGGGGCGATCGCCTTCACGATCTCGACGATCGCGTCGGTGTCCTGGGTGTCCAGGCACAGCGGCCACGCGTCGATGCCGGCGAAGCGCTTGAAGAGGGCCGCCTTGCCCTCCATGACCGGCAGGGCGGCCTTCGGGCCGATGTTGCCGAGCCCGAGGACGGCCGAACCGTCCGTTACGACCGCAACGGAGTTGCGCTTGATGGTGAGGCGGCGCGCGTCCTCGGGGTTCTCGGCGATCGCCATGCACACGCGGGCCACGCCCGGGGTGTAGATCATGGAGAGGTCGTCGCGGTTGCGGATGGGGTGCTTGGACGCCATCTCGATCTTGCCGCCGAGGTGCATCAGGAACGTACGGTCGGAGACCTTGCCGACGGTGACGCCCTCGATGGTGCGCAGCTGCGCGACGATCTCGTCGCCGTGGGTCGTGGAGGTCGCCGCGATCGTGACGTCGATCCGGAGTGCCTCATGGCCGGAAGCCGTGACGTCGAGGCCGGTCACCGAGCCTCCGTGGGACTCGACGGCCGTGGTGATCTGGGAGACCGCGGTGCCGCTCGCGGGCACCTCCAACCGGACCGTGTTCGAGTAGGAGACGCTGGGCGCCGTTGCCATGGCCGACTTCCTCTGCTTTCACCGTGTTGCTCTTGCCGTCCGATCGTCGCACCTACCACTGAGTACGTGGTAGCCGCCTCGGATTGCGAACTTTTCGTTCACCAGCTTTTCGGAAACTTGTTTCCACCATACGAGAAGTTGCGGGCCGTCGGTAGGGGGGAACCGAAAGAGGCCTCCGTCACCGAGTGACGAAGGCCTCTTCGAACGCTTATGACACCGACCCGCCATGCTCGCCTCGCGGCAAGTGGTCGCTCGTAGCGACGATGGTTGGGCCCGGGGGCTTGGATCGGGCCGGTGCCACATCAACGGTAACAAACGATCCCCGCAAGGCAATTCCCGTCACGAGAAGTCTCCGAAGTCATTCGCGGAGCAGGTCCGGCACGCCCTCCGTGTCGGGGTCGTCCCGCTCGCCGGAAAGCACCGTCAGCTGCTGCGTGGCCCGCGTCAGCGCCACGTACAGGACACGCAGGCCCGCCGGGGACTCGTCCGCGATCTCCGCCGGGGAGACGACGACCGTCGCGTCGTACTCGAGGCCCTTGGCCTCCAGGCTGCCGAGCGCCACCACGCGGTCGCCGAGACCGTCGAGCCAGCGCGCCGCCTGCTCGCGGCGGTTCATCGCCACGACGACGCCGATGGTGCCGTCCACCTGGTCGAGCAGCCGCGCCGCCTCCTCGCGCACCGACGCGCCGAGGTCCTTGTCGCGTACGACGGCGAAGCGGGGCTTCACCCCGGTGGACCGGACGGCCGATGGCGACTCGGAGCCCGGCATCGCGAGCGCGAGCACCTTGGCCGCGAGATCGGCGATCTCGGCGGGGTTGCGGTAGTTGACCGTGAGGGTGAAACGGCGGCGCGGGCGCGTGCCCAGGGCCTCGTCACGGGCGGCCGCGGCCTCGTCCGGGTCGGACCAGGAGGACTGGGCCGGGTCGCCGACGATCGTCCACGTGGCGTGCCGGCCCCTGCGCCCGACCATGCGCCACTGCATGGGGGTCAGGTCCTGGGCCTCGTCGACGATGACGTGCGCGTACTCGGTGCGCTCCGCGGCGAGCCGCTCGGCGCGCTCGCGCTGGGACTCCTCGCGCTGCGGCATCAGTTCGTCGAGCCCGGTGAGCAGGTCGAGGGGGTCGAGATCCTTCTTCTTGCGGGGCCTGTGCGGCGTGCCGAGGATCGAGTGGAGCTCGTCCAGGAGCGCCACGTCGTGCACGGACAGGGCGTCGCGCTTGAGGGAGCGGGCGACCTTGCGGACCTCGCCCGGGTTCAGGACGCGGCGCGCCCATCGGCCGAGGCGCCGCTCGTCGCCCATCGCGGAGAGCACCGCGCGCGGGGTGAGTTCGGGCCACCAGGCGTCGAGGAAGCGGATGAAGTCGTCCTCGGAGGTGATGTCCTCGTCGAAGGACGAGCGCAGCTCCGCGGCCAGCTCCGGGTCGCTGTGCCGGCCCGCGGAGCCCGACTGGGACCACAGGGCGTCCAGGAGAAGCTTGCGGGCGCGCGGACGCAGCAGGTTTACGGGAGCCGTGCCGCTGAGCGCGTTGCGGCGGATGCGGGCAAGCGCGTCGGCCTCCAGCTCCAGGCGGCGGCCGAAGGCGACCACGCGCAGGCGCGTGGGGGTCTCGGCGGGTGTCCGGGGCGTGTCGTCCTCGTCGTCGTCGCCGAAGGCGAGCTGGCCGTCCTGCGATGCGGGCTTCGCGGCCGTGCCCGTACCGCCCTCCAGAGCGCCCCTGGCGGCCTTCCGCAGGACGTGCAGCATCCGGGACGAGCCTTTGACCCTGGCCACCGCGGGAGAGTCGTACACGGTGGCCTCGGCCGGTCCCGCCGCGTCGTCGGCCAGCGCGCCCACCGCGCGGATCGCGACCTGCCCCTCCTCGCCGAGCGAGGGAAGCACGCCCTCCGTGTAGGCCACGAGGAGCGGGGTCGGGGAGACGATGAGGATGCCGCCCGCGTAGCGCCTGCGGTCCTGGTAGAGGAGGTAGGCCGCGCGGTGCAGGGCCACGGCGGTCTTGCCGGTGCCGGGGCCGCCCTCGACGTACGTCACCGAGGCGGCGGGCGCCCGGATGACCATGTCCTGCTCGGCCTGGATCGACGCCACGATGTCCCGCATCGTGTGGCTGCGGGCCTGGCCGAGCGCCGCCATCAGGGCGCCGTCGCCGATGACCGGCAGCGACTCCCCGTTGAGGGTCGCCTTGAGCTCCGGGCGCATCAGGTCGTCCTCGACGCCCAGGACCCTGCGGCCCTTGGAGCGGATGACCCGGCGCCGTACGACGCGGCCCGGGTCGACCGGCGTCGAGCGGTAGAACGGCGCGGCGGCCGGGGCCCGCCAGTCGATGACCAGCGGGGAGTAGTCGGCGTCCAGGACGCCGATACGGCCGATGTGCAGGGTCTCGGCGATCTCTGCGGTGTTGTTCTCGCTGACGGCGTCCTCGGCGGGCTCGACCGACGTGTACGCGCCGTCCGGGCCCTTCTTGCCGTCCTTGCCGAGCAGCAGGTCGATGCGCCCGAAGAGGAAGTCCTCGAACTCGTTGTTGAGGCGGTTGAGATGCACTCCCGCGCGGAACACCTGGGCGTCCCGCTCGGCGAGCGCGCCGGGCGTGCCGACCTGGGAGCGCTTGGCCGCGTCGGTCATGAGGAACTCGGCCTCGTGGATCTTCTCCTCGAGACGCCGGTAGACCTGGTCGAGATGTTCCTGTTCGACGCTGATCTCACGGTCGCGTACGTCGGCCACCGAGGCCCCTTTCCGGACGTGCAGCTGCCCAATCGAGCAGCCGTCTACCGTACGCGAAAGGGGGCCCCTGTGTGACCTCCGTGTGCGCTTCTCCTACGCGTCGACCTCCACGAGGCGGTCTCCGTCGAGGGTGGTCACCTCGAAGTGGTCGATGTCGTTCCGGTCCATCGCGGCGCCCCCGTGGACGTACAGAGGGCTGCGCGCCCACTTGTTCGGGCTGTCCTCGATGCCGTAACCCCACTTCGGGACGGACCAGGTGGTCACCGTCTCCTTCTCGCCGTCCTTGCCGACCGCGACCAGGGAGCACTTGAGCGGGCCCTTGACGTTCTTGAGCTCCAGGACCGCGTGCGTGCCCCAGGCCTTCTTCTCCGTGCCGACCGTGGCGCTGACCTTGGTCTTCGGGTCCGTGGCCTTGATCTTCTCGTCCATGTGGTTGAAGAAGGCGTCCTCGGCGGGGCTCGTGGGGTGCGGTTCGCCCGCCACGTCCGTCGTCCCGCCGTCGTCGCTCACCGCGAGGACCGTGAGCGGCCCGCCGATGATCAGCGCGGCCGCGGCGGCCACCAGATACATGCCGCGTCGGCGCTTCTGCTGGCGCTTCACGGAGACCTCGTCCACGAGGCGGTCCGCCAGGCGCGGGCTCGGCCTCGCGGCGAGCTGCTCGCCGATCGCCGGTACGCCGCGTCCGCCGGGGAGGTCCGCGAGCGCGGCCAGCATCGGCTCCATGCCGGAGAACTCCTCCAACTGGTGCGCGCAGAACTCGCAGACCGCCAGATGCGCCTCGAAGGCCGTCGCCTCCGCGTCGTCCAGGATGCCGAGGGCGTAGGCGCCGACGGTCTCGTGCACGTCGCCCGCTTCAGCCTGCCCCCACGCGTCATGTCCGTAGGACTCGTTCATGCCGTCACCCCCCGCTCCTCAAGCGCAAGCTTCATCGAACGCAGCGCGTAGAAGACCCGCGAGCGCACCGTCCCACTCGGTATACCCAGTGTCTCGGCCGCCTCATTGACCGTACGCCCCTTGAAATAAGTTTCGACGAGCACTTCCCGGTGAGCGGGCGTCAGGTCGTCGAGCGCGTCCGAGAGAGTCATCAGCCACAGCGCCTTATCGATCTCGTCCTCCGCGGGGATGACCTCCAGCGGCGACGGATCGACCTCCTGCGGCCGGGCCTGCCGGCTGCGGTGGCCGTCGATGACGATGCGCCGGGCGACCGTCACCAGCCAGGGGCGTACCGAACCGGTCGCACGATTGAGCTGACCGGCGTTCTTCCAGGCACGGATGAGCGTTTCCTGTACGACATCTTCGGCGCGCTGCCGGTCGCCCGCCACCAGGCGGAGCACATAGGCCAGAAGTGGCCCCGCGTGCTCGCGGTAGAGGGCGCGCATCAACTCCTCGTCGGGTCCGTTGCGTTGCGGGACCAGACGATGTCGGTGCGGGCGTGCCTGCGGGCGCTCATCGGCCACGGCGGAATCCTTGCGCACGTCTGCCTCCGGTGTCCGCTCTTCGTCTTGGCTGGCTCACCGGAGATGTACGTACGCGGCAACGGCTGTGTTCAGCCGCCCCGGAAGAAATTCGATCAGGCCCGCGCGAGCGCCGCCCGCCGCCGGTGTCTGGCCACCCGTTCACGGTTGCCGCACACCTCACTGGAGCACCAGCGGCGGCGCCTGCCACGTGAGGTGTCCAGGTACACGATGGGGCAGTTGTCGCCCTCGCACTGGCGCAGCAGGGCGCGCGCGACGGGGTCGGTGAGCAGGTCGACGGCATCGCGGGCCACGGCGGCGAGCAGGGCCGCGCAGCCGGGGTCGCCGTCCAGGGTGCGGGCGAGGCTGCCGTCGGGGCGCCGGACGGCGCGGGGGGCCGGGGGCGCTGCCGCGGCGAGGGCGTTGACCCTGCCCAACGCGGCTTCGGCGGGGCGCCCTTCGAGCTCCGCGAGCACCAACTGCCCGACGCTCTGCCGAAGTTCACGGAAGCCCGCGAGCCAGGCCGGCCCTGCCCCCGGCAGGGCGGTGCGATCCGGGATGAGCCCGGCGCCCGCGAGCCAGGCACGCAGCCGGTCCACGGAGTCGAGCCGTTCCACGGGATGGTTCGTCGCCACGAGGTCCAGACAGCTCCGCCCGGAGTCGAATCGCAGCTCGTACGTGGCCGGGTCCATGCCCAGTGCCATGCGCCTGTCACCGCCTTGTGGGGTTACCGGTGAGTGCTCCCCCTACAGTGCCTCGCCGCGGGCGGGTGCGGAACCCCTGCCACCGGGCGCGGATGAGACGCACGCTTATGGGGGCGCGCTTCGGGACCATGGTCCGGCAGCCGTCCGCACGGTTGACTCGGTCCCATGGAAGCCAAACGTGAGACGAAAAGCCGGGGACAGGAACAGGGCCGGAGCGGCGGTTCCGCGGGGGCCGCCCTGGGGGCGGCCGTCGTGACCATGGGCCTGATCGCCGGAACCTTCTACATCTTCTCCTGCGGCGTCATGCCCGGCCTCGCGCGCAGCGACGACCGCGTCTTCATCGAGGTCATGCAGAACACGAACGACGCGTTCAACAACCCGGTCTTCTTCGCGAGCTTCTTCGGCGCGCTGATCTTCACGGCGGTCTCCGCGTGGCAACTGCGCGGCACGGGCTCGTACCGGTGGGTCCTCGCTGCGCTCGTCCTCTACCTCATCACCTTCGTGATCACCTCGGCCGTGAACGTGCCGCTGAACGACGAACTCGCGGACGCGGGCGACCCGGCGAAGATCGCCGACCCGGCCGCCGTACGCGACACGTTCGAGGACCCCTGGCTGGCGTGGAACGCCGTGCGGGCCCTGCTCTCCACGATCGCGATCGGCCTGCTCGCGCGGGCACTGGTGCTGCGGGGGCGGGACAACAGGGCACGTCAGTCCGCGTACTTGGCCCCGGCCGCGGGGTCGAGCGCCAGCCGGTAGCCGCGCTTGACCACCGTCTGGACGAGCTTCGGCGCCCCAAGTGCCGTACGCAGCCTGGCCATCGCGGTCTCCACGGCGTGCTCGTCGCTCCCCGCACCGGGCAGCGCGCGAAGCAGTTCGGCGCGGGAGACGACCCACCCCGGGCGCCGCGCGAGCGTCCGAAGCAGCGACATCCCGGCGGGCGGCACGGGCCGCAGCTCGTCGTCGACCAGGACGGCGTGCCCGCGGATCTCGACGCGGTGGCCCGCGACGGGCAACGTACGGGCGCGGGAAGGCAGTTCCTGGCAGAGGATCTGTACGAGGGGGCCGAGCCGGAAGCGTTCGGGCTGCACCGTATCGACGCCGCGGGCCTGCAGCGGCAGCGCCGTGACCGGCCCCACGCAGGCGGACAGGACGTCGTGCTGAAGGGCCTCGAAAAGCTCGACCGACATGCCCCGGTCCTCGGCGCGGGCCAGGAAGGACGCGGCGGCGGGCGCGCTCGTGAAGGTCAGCGCGTCGACGGCGCGGGCGACGGTGGCGTCGAGGAGCCGGTCGACGGGCGCGAGATCCTCGGGCGGCATCCATCGGTAGACGGGCACGCCGACGACCTCCGCTCCCGCGGCCCGCAGCGACTCGACGAAGCCGGGCAGCGGTTCGCCGTGCAGCTGGAGCGCGACGCGCTTGCCTTCGACGCCTTCGCCGAGCAGCCGGTCCAGCACCTCCGCCATGGACTCGGACGAGGGCGACCACTCCTCGGTGAGCCCGGCGGCGCGGATGGCGCCCTTGACCTTGGGACCGCGGGCCAGCAGCTCCACACCCCGCAGACATCGCAGCAGCGCCTCGCCGAAGCCCCACCCGTCGGCGGCCTCGACCCAGCCACGGAAACCGATGGCGGTGGTGGCGATCACGATGTCGGGCGCGTGGTCGATCAGTTGCTTGGTGGCGGAGAGGAGTTCGCTGTCGTCGGCGAGCGGGACGATGCGCAGTGCGGGCGCGTGCAGGACGGTGGCGCCGCGCCGCTGGAGCAGCGCGCCGAGCTCGTCGGCGCGCCTCGCGGCGGTGACGCCGACGGTGAATCCGGCGAGGGGGGCGTTCTGACGGCCGGCCTGTCGGCCGGTCGGAGGGGTCCCGTGCATGGCAGCTGCTCTCGTCCCGCTAGTACCGCGTGATGGATGATCCGGGGTTGGACGAGCCTGCCAACGGCCCGTGACAACCCCGGATCATCACGATGTCGTACGTGTTACACCAGGCTACGACCACCGCTGCGTCAGACCTGCGCGTACGTGAGCTGGGGCTTCTCCTCCGCGTCCGCGCTCTGCCCGGAGTCCGGTACGGCCGCCGGGCGGCGAAGGTATACGGCCCACGTGACGCAGAAACAGGCGGCGTAGAAGACGAGGAAGGCGACGAAGGCACCGGTCCCCGACCCCACGGTCTGGAAGGACTGCCGGAAGGCGAGGTTGATCCCCAGCCCGCCGAGCGCCCCGACGGCTCCGATGAGCCCCATCGAGGCCCCGGAGAGCCGTCGCCCGTAAGCCGCTGCGGCCTCCCCCTCGAGCCCCTTCTGCAGGGCCTTGGCCTGGAAGATGCCGGGGATCATCTTGTACGTCGACCCGTTCCCGAGCCCCGTGAGCACGAAGAGAACGACAAAGGCGGCGACGAAGAGGGCGAGCGACTCCCTCATGGAGGCGATGACGACGACGCCGGTGGCCGCGCCCATCCCGACGAAGTTCCACAGCGTGATGCGGGCCCCGCCGAACCGGTCGGCGAGCCGCCCGCCGACGGGCCGGATCAGCGAGCCGAGCAGCGGCCCGATGAAGGTGACCGCGGCGGCCTGCAGCGGCGTACGCCCGAACTGGGTCTGCAGGACGAGTCCGAAGGCGAAGCTGTACCCGATGAAGGACCCGAAGGTCCCCACGTACAAGAAGGCCATGATCCACGTATGCGCGTCCCGTACGGCTTCCTTCGCGGCCCCGGTGTCGTTCTTCACGGTGGCGAGGTTGTCCATGAAGAGGGCGGCGCAGACTGCGGATACGAGGATGAGCGGGATATAGATCCCGAGCAGTACGCGCGGCCCTCCCCCGGCCCCGATGACCGCGAGCCCGGCGAGCTGCACGACGGGCACGCCGATGTTGCCGCCGCCGGCATTGAGCCCAAGCGCCCACCCCTTCTTCCTCAACGGGAAGAAGGAATTGATGTTGGTCATGCTGGAGGCGAAGTTACCGCCGCCGACGCCGGTGAGCAGGGCGCAGAGCATGAAGGTGGTGTAGGAGGTGCCGGGCTCCATCACGGAGAAGGCCGCGACGGTCGGCACGAGCAGCATGCTCGCCGCGATGATCGTCCAGTTACGTCCGCCGAAGCGGGCGACGGCGAAGGTGTAGGGGACGCGGGCGACGGCCCCGACCAGGGTGGCCATGGACACCAGGAAGAACTTCCCGGCGGGGTCGATCCCGTACTCGGGCCCCATGAAGAGCACCATCACGGACCACAGAGTCCAGATGGAGAACCCGATGTGCTCCGAGAGGATCGAGAACACCAGGTTCCGCCGGGCGACCCGCTCCCCTTCTGCCTCCCAGAACGTCTCGTCTTCCGGTTCCCACCGTTGGATCCACATGCCAGACCTCCGCATCTCCACAGCCGGCGGCTGATGAGCCGAAGGTAGGGAGGCCGGGTTTCAGCCCTGTGGCACGCGGTGACCGGCGGGGAACTTTGCTCTCACGTGGGGGTGGGGCGGGCGGTGAGGGAGCCTCGCGGAGGGGCGTTGCTGGGGCGTCGGAGGGGGCGGGTCTGGCTCTGATCGGGTCCAGGCCTGGCTCCGGTCAGGTCTTGTTCACCCACGGGAGTACGTCCGTGCCGCCACCCTTATCCCACTTGACGATCACTTCGTCATTGGCCTGGGTGAGGCTGGCCGAGATGTACTTCTCATCGTCGCCGGTGCCGCACTTGAGGGCGATACGGAAGCCGCTGCCGTTCTGCTCCTGCCCGAGGCCCATGCAGAGCCCGTCGCCACCCGTGTCGATGTACGAGACCGAGTGCTTGCCCTTGCCCTGTCCCGAGATCAGCTTGGCGCCGACGGTGAGGGTCTTGGCGTCCTCGTCCTGCCACTGCCCCTGGTAGCCGGTGTCACCGGCGGGCCGGGTCGCGTCGGTCGGCTCGTCGAGGGGGTCGTCAGTGGTGGGCTCGTCCGAGGGCTCTTCGGAGACCTCTTCGGAGGCGGAGGGGCCGGCCGTCACACTCTTGTCGGCCTTCGGCTTCTGGTCGTCGTCATCGCCGTCACCGCTGGTGGCGAGGAAGATGCCGCCGCCTACGAGGGCGGCAACGACGACGATGGAGCCGACGATGAGGGCGACCTTGTTCTTGCCCGCGCTGCCGCCGGGCGGAGGAGGCGGCGGGTAACCGGCGTACTGCGGGTCGGGCTGACCGAAGGGCTGCTGTCCGTAGGGACTTTGGGGCGGTTGGCCGTAGGGGCCTGGCTGGGGCTGACCGTCGGGGCCGCCGCCCACCCGGGGGTAGCCGTACGGCGACTGCGGGGGCTGGGGCGGCGGGACGCCGTAAGGACCGGCGGGCGCACCCGGCACCGGCGGCTGGGGCTGCTGCGGGGGCCCGAATCCACCCTGCGATCCGTCCTGCGACCCGTGTTGCGGTCCGTTCTGCGGTGGCTGGCCGGGAGGCTGGGTCATATAAGTTCGGATCCCCTCGCTGTCCTCTTCACAGAGCCCAGCGGAGACCCCCTGCCCCCGCCCACCCCCAACATCCACCACGCGGCATCCGGGACACAAGCCCCGCCTGCGACGCTTGCGAAGGCTGGGGCGGCCGAGACGCCTGGAACGAGGCAATCCACACGCGTATCGTCGGATTTTGGCGAACGGTCGAGTCCTGAAGTAGGGCGGTGAGCCCCGTGCCCCAACAGCAGCACCATCACCCTCACCATCGGATATTGGGGCCACAGGACGGCGAGCTGTACGAGCCGCAGCAGGCATGCGGAGACCGCTTTCTGATCGACAGCCGTGATCAGGGTGGCCGCTTCACGCTCGTCAAGCACCGTCTGCCGCCGAAGGTTCTCGCCGCCCCGGTGCACAAGCACACCCGCGAGGACGAGTTCAGCTTCATCCTCGAAGGATCGGTCGGCGCGAGGTTCGGTGACGAGGAGGCCGTGGCCGGGCCCGGTGATCTCGTCTTCAAGCCGCGCGACGAGTGGCACACGTTCTGGAACGCGGGCGAAACGCCGGCTCGCTTGCTCGAGATCATCTCGCCGGGAGGCCTGGAGGAACTGCTCCGGTGGCTGGACCGCCTGACCGAGGAGCTGAGCCCGGAGGCCGTGCAACAGAAGGCGAAGCTCTACGGCTGCTCGACGGACATGGAAGCGACGATGGCGCTGATCGCAAAACACAGCCTCACCTTCTAAGAGTTACTCCCTCCCCCCACCTCGAACCACAACGACTTCCCCCCACTGCCGAAGAGCTGATCCCCGAGCGGCCACCCACCCCACGCGTCCGCGCACTGCCGTACGAGGAAAAGCCCACGCCCACTGTCGGAGTCGGGCGGCGCGGGCGGGGCTCCGAACGCCCCGGGTGGCTTGTCGAAGGGAGCGGGGATGTGGGAGTTGCCGTCCCACACCCCGACCCGAAGCCGCCCCGCCCGCACGGACCGCAGCCGCAGCGAGGAGAGCCCTTCCGTGTGCCGGTAGGAATTGGTGACCATCTCCGACGTCAACAGCTCGGCGACATCGCGGAGTTCACCCATCCCGTGCCCGGTCAACGCGGCCCGCAAGGTCATACGGGCAACGCGGGGCGCTCTTGGATCCCGGGGCAGATGAAGGGCGTAGGACCAGCCTTGGGGTGGGGCTACGGTGACCATGAGGCCTCCCGGAGAGGGGGGGGGGTTCGACTCGCTCGCAGATCCGTCGTGCGGTGGCAGTGCCACGGGTCGTGGTGCTCTTCCGCCTTAGCGGCGCCGCGAGTTGAGCGGTTCATGAACTACCGTAGAGCAGAGAGTTAGATACTTCTCACCTATAACTTGAGATACATCGACCCTTCACTCGTGTGAGGGACGCGGCAGCCCAACGCGTCCCGAAAGGAAGCGCTTTGCCGCCCACCAACACGCCAACTCTGCGCCAGCGGAGACTGGGCGCCGAACTGCGCAAGCTCCGTGAACGAGCAGGTCTCACCGCGACCCAGGCCGCCGCACACCTCGGCGTCAACCAAGCTCGCGTCAGCATGATCGAGACAGGCCGCAGCCCGATCAGCGCCGACCGCGTCCGCGCAACGGCGCGCGCCTATACGTGCACCGATGACTCGCTGGTGGACGCGCTCGCCGCCATGACAGGAAGGCGGACTCGCGGCTGGTGGGAGGAGTACCGCGAGTACCTACGCCCCGACCTCATCGACCTGGCGGAACTCGAGCACCACGCCACCCAGCTCCAAGTGGCGCTGACCCTGCACATTCCGGCGCTCCTGCAGACGACAGACCACGCTCGCGCCATGCTCGGCGAGGCCGTCCCGACCTTCAGGCCGTACGAGCTCGAACACTGGTTGTCCTTCAGGATCAAGCGGCAGGCGTTGCTTCACCGCTCCGGCCCTCTCCCCTATTCGGCACTCGTACACGAAGCAGCCCTGCGCATGCAGTACGGCGGTTCGAACACGGCGCGCAGCCAGCTCGCCCACATCCTCGAACTGAGCGAGCGGGACAATGTCACCGTCCGCGTGATCCCCTTCACCACGCCCAGCTTCCCTGGCAACGGTCAGTCCTTCGACTACGTTCGCGGCCCCGTCCCGCAACTCGACACCGTTCAGCTGGACACCCACCACGGTTGCGAATTCCTGGATGCCGAGGCCCAGTTGGAAAAGTACCGCACCGTGCTGGACCGCATGGAAGCCTGCGCGCTCAAGCCGCAGAAGTCGCGCGACTTCATCCAACGCATCATGCGAAGCATCTGAGAAGGGACCGCAGTGCACACCTCCGACTGGCAGAAGTCGACCTACAGCCCCGACGGATCGAACTGCATCTACATAGCCGCCACCCCGGACAACACAATCCACCTCCGCGAAAGCGACGACCCAGACATCACCCTCACAACGACCCCGGACCGCCTCCACGCCCTAATACGCACCCTCAAAGCCACCCCGCGCTAACCGGTTGCAGAAGATTCCCGGCGCCACGCCACCAAATCGGCGCGCCACCGGGATCTTCTTGCAACCGGAACCGCCTGCCACCTCCCCGCGAGGAGCGAACTCACCGGTTGATGGACTGGATCTCCTCCACCACGACTTGCTGATCCCCGCCGAACTCACCAGCGGGGAGATCCCCGCCTTCGCCGGTGGTGCTGGTCCAGCTGATCTTCCAGGTAAGGGTTGCCTGGAGGTTGTACGAGTCGTCGCCGGAGGACCGCAGGTACTTCACGCCGCACGGCGGCAACGTGTCGGCGGGCGTGCCCTTGGCGCGGGGCGCGCCGATCTTGCCGTCCTCAATGGGGCACGTGCCTGAAGCCGGGTAGGTCTCGGCGTCCTTCGTCCCCGGATCAATCGAGAGGGACACAGGTTCAGCGGTCGTGGTCGCGGAAAGCCCCGAGCCCGGGATGCTCGCGGTGACGGAGACCTTCTTGAACTTCGCCCTGTCAAGCCAGGCCCAGGTCGGGAGATTGACCTTCGTCGCTTCTTCGGGTGCCATCTTGACCTCGGTGCCGGGGACCGGAAGCTCATCGTATGCATACTCGGCGAGAACCTTGGGGGACACCGCGAGCGGCTCCTTAGGGGTATCACCATTGGGAACCCAGAACGGCAGTCGGTCGCATGCGCCGGCCTCCGGATCGTCCTTCCGGTTGGGGTTCACGGCTGCCGCCCAGAACTGCCCCTCGCCTTGCTTGTCGCGGTTGTAGTCCTTGTACGGGTGCCCCTCCTTGTAGTACGAGTCGAAAACGCCGCCGACCAGGTCACCGATCCCCATGAGGCTGACCTTGCGCCAAGCCTTGACGGTGGACTCGATTTCCTTGGGCGAGAATGCGGGCTCGTACCAACAGGCCGGGGGTGTCCAATTACTGTCAGCGGACGAAAGGTTCCCCGTCTTGGCCGACATGGACCCGCCGCTTACAGTCGTCTGGACCTTCGTCCGGACATTGATCTTTCCGTCACCGGCGCCACCCTGAGCACTTCCTCGCTGATCACTGCTGCTCCCCCTGCCGCCACCTGCATGCGCAGTGGTGGGCAAGACGACCAGAACGAAAGCCAGAGCTGCAGCAGCCGAGTTGATGAATTTCCGCATCCCGGCCACACCGGTCACATGCACTTCTTCGCCCCAGGACCAGAAGTGACGTTGACCGACTGCCAGACACCCTCGGAATTCTTCTTCAATTGCTCACTGAAGAAGGTGTAGTCGTCAGCCGATGCCGGGGCCGACCGGTCCACCTTCTTGGTCTTGCGATCCATGGGGTACGTCTTCGTCGCGTCGGCGCAGTACGTCAACGCTGCCGTGTCGTCGGCACGGAGATTGACCTCACGCTGGTAGTAGCGGGTGGTTCCGACGAAGCTCCGGTCGTCGTCGTAGAAGGACTTGATGTAGCTGGCGGCAGAAACGAGTGCTTTGTCCTCGTTGTAGAACTTCAGCGCCGCCTGCGCGGAGTCTTCGCCCACCGTGATCGCGGAATCAATCGCCTTCAGGTTCCGCTCGTTGTCCGCCAGCACCGCGTCCTTGGTCTTGTCCCCGGTACTCCCGCCCTCGAACGCGTACTTCACGCTCTTCGGCAGCGTGATCTCCGGCCGGTCGATCCCGTCTTCGGATGCTGTCGGAGACGGCGACTCTCTCATCTCGCCGGACTCCGCACCCGCGATCTTGTCGCTCTCCTTGGAGTCGCCATCGCCTCCTCCGCACGCAGCAAGCGAGAGGACTGCGGCAGCAGTGAGGGCGGTCGCTGCGAGCAGGGTGGGTCGGCGATTCACGGTCAGCTCCTGATGAGACGAGGGTTCTCTGGAGTGAACCAAGCTATCCACGGGGGAAGAGCGACGTCACGTCGAGTTCCGCGCCCAGCAGGACATAGGTGAACATAACACCCCTACGACACGCCCGTTGGCGCACATCGATCGCTCAGCGCAACCGCTCGGGCCCAACCCCTCAAGTCCGCCTCCGCCTGGATCAAGACATGCAAGGTCTCGCCCCCCTCAAGGCATGCCTGCGCGTCTTCGATACCCAGGTGCATATGAGCAGCGAGGGGCTCAGCGTCCTCTTCTACTGTGTTGACAAGGTCGAGGACTCGCGAAGAACCTCAAGACACAGAAGATCCAGTCGATCAACCGCTAGACGACGACACAAGCGAGACGGGGGAACGACATGGGGGGCAATCGTCCGGCGGATTGGCATGTCCTGGACCTGGACAAGGACCCAACCCCCGGCGATCCGGACCGGGTCCGGAACCTAGCGAAGAACCTGCACGACTTCGCCGACGACGTATCCAAGGTCCTGCGGGACATCAAGGGCATGGCGGGCGAGGACGCGATCCTCACCTGGGCGGGCGAGACCGCAGAATCGTTCACCTCGGAGTTCGAGGACGCGCCGGGCAAGCTGAAGAAGCTCAAGAAGAGCTACGAGATGGCCGGCGACGCCCTGTCCACCTACTGGCCACAACTCGAACGCTCCCAGGCCCTCGCCGACAAGGCCCTAGCCCAGGGCCGCGAGGCCCAGACCAGGCTCTCCGCCGCCCAGTCCCGCCTGACCTCCGCCGACTCCTGGATGGAGCGCGCGGGCAAGGAAGCCGACAAGTACAAGGACGACGACGGCGGTTCCAAGGCCGGCAAGGACGTCCCAAAACCAGACCCGGACAAGGTCAAGGCCGCCACCCGCAACGCCAACTCCGCCGAAAAGGCCCAGACGGCCGCCAAGTCCGACGTCACCGCCGCCCAGAGCAACCTCGACGCCGCCAAGAAGATGGCCGAGGACGCCCGCAAAATGCGCGAGAACGCGGCCGGCACCGCGAAGAAGAAACTCGAAGAAGCCTCCGACGCGGGCATCCAGAACCGCAAGTGGTGGGAGGAAGTCGGCGACTGGGTCACCGACAACTGGGACACCATCGTCGCCGTCTGCAAAGTCGTCGTCGCCGTCCTCGGCATCATCGCGATGATCATCGGTGGCCCGATCCTCGGCGCGATCGTCCTCATCGCCGCCCTTGTCGTCCTCGCCGACACACTCAACAAATACGCCAACGGAGAAGCAGGGCTACTCGACGTCGCCTTCGCCGCCCTGGACTGCATCCCCGGCATGAAGGGCCTCACCAGCCTCCGCGGCCTCGCCAAGGGCATGAAAGGCCTCAAGGGCGGGCTCAAGGGCCTCAAGTCGGCTCGCTCGGCACTGAATGGAGCAGCAAAGGGTTCCTACGATCGACTCAGAACGCTGGTTAAGGGGTGCGGTGATCCGGTGGATGCAGCCACTGGATACATGTTCCTGGAAGCCACCGACATCAGCCTGCCCGGCACCCTGCCGTTCGCTTTCAACCGCCGTAATTCCTCTGGCTACCGCACCGGCCGGTGGTTCGGCCCTACCTGGACCTCCACCATCGACCAACGCCTGGAGGTCGATGAGCAGGGCATCGTCTTCGTCACTGAAGACGGCATGCTCTTGGCCTATCCGCATCCTGAAGGCCCGGGTAGCCCGGTCCTACCCGAGTCCGGGCCACGCTGGCCGTTGGCCCAAGCCGAGAACGGCAGCTACCTCATCGCCGATCCGGTCCTCGGCCACGACCGCCACTTCGCTCCGCCCGCAGAAGGCCTGGCGCTTCTGTCACAAGTGTCCGATCGCAATCGCAACACCATCGACTTCGATTACGACGCTGAGGGCACTCCTCTCGCGATTCGTCACAGCGGCGGCTACTCCCTCAAGCTCACTGTCAATGATGGCCAAGTGACTGCGCTGTCCATGGACGATACGGCCAGCGGTGGCTCGCACATCGCTGTCAAGCAGTATGACTACACCGATGGCGACCTCAGCGCCGTCACCAACTCCTCCGGACTATCAATGGTGTTCACCTACGACGAGCAAATGCGCATCACATCGTGGGAAGACACCAATCACAGTCGGTACCAGTACACCTACGACGACCAGAACCGCTGCATCGCTCAGGAAGGCACTGCCGGGCATCTCGCCAATTCCTTCGCCTACGAGCTTGCGGACCCCGCATGGCCCAACTGCCGTATCACTGAGGTCACAGCTGCCGATGGTTCCACATCCCGCATCGTCATCAACGACCAATGCCTGGTGGTTGCCGAAGTGGACCCACTGGGTGGCATATTTACGACCGCGTATGACCACAACCAATACGTTTGCGCCACGACGAACGCGGTCGGCCACGCCACTCGCGTCGTCAACAACGAGCTGGGACAGCCCACCGAAGTGACGCGGCCTGATGGCGCAGTCGTGCGCGTCACCTACAACCATCTGAATCTGCCCACTGCCATTGAGCAGCCGGACGGCACGACCTGGTCGCACACCTACGATGAACGAGGAAATTGCACCTCAACGACAGACCCAGCGGGTGTCACGGCTCGAAACACTTACACCGTGACTGGATCCCCTGCCACGGTGACCAACCTGCTGGGACACACCACACGGGTGCGCTGCACCTCGGCTGGCCTGCCCGCCGAGGTGGCCTATCCATTCGGTGGCGTCACCACCTGGGAACATGATGCACTGGGCCGTCCCGTCGTCATCACGAATGTGCTGGGTCAGACCACGCAATTGGGTTGGTCGACCGAAGGTCAGCTCCTACACCGCGTTGCTGCAGACGGCACTCACGAGGAATGGACGTATGACGGTGAGGGCAACTGCACCAGCTATACCGATCAGCTGGGCCAAGTAACCCGGTTCGAGTACACCCACTTCGATCTGCTCACTTCCCGGACGGGGCCGGACAATGCTCGGTACACATTCACCCACGACGCAAGCCTTCGGCTGACCCAAGTCACCAATCCTCAGGGCTTGATGTGGGACTACATCTACGATGCTGCCGGAAACCTGGTGGGTGAGGCCGACTTCGACAACCGCACCGTCACCTATACGCGTGACGCTGCTGGGCGGCTTACCTCCCGAGCTAATCATTTGGGACAAGACACCAGATTCGAGCAGGATGAACTCGGGCACATCATCCGCAAGGAATCTGCCGGAGTTGTCACAAAGTTCGAATACGACCTGCTCGGCAATCTGACTCGCGCCGACAGTCAGGATTCCTCGATCGTCCTGGAACGCGATCGTCTCGGGCAACTGATTACCGAGACAGTGGATGATCGCACAATCGCCTACACCTACGACGAGTTTGGGCGCCGCACTAGCCGCACCACCCCCAGCGGAGCCACCAGCGTGTGGCAGTACGACGAGATGGGGCAGATTTCCTGCCTCACCACCTCGGGGCACTCGATCGATTTCGACCAGGACCTTGCTGGTCGGCAACTCGGGTTTCGCTTTGGGAACGGCATCGCCCTGTCTCATTCCTTCGACGAGGCCGGGCGCCGCACCGGCCAAGCGATAAAGGCTGCAGATGGGAATACCGTTCAACACCGATCTTATCGCTACCGCGCCGACGGAAACCTCACCGGAATTGTGGACAACCTGTCCGGCTCTCAGCAGTTCGAGCTGGATGCAGCGGGCAGGGTGACAGCGGTCCACGCCCGAAACTGGCATGAGGCCTATGCGTACGACGCATCCGGGAACCAGACTCACTCCCATTCGCCAACCACCCACCCAGGGCACGAGGCCAGCGGCCCGCGCACATACACAGGGACCCAGCTCACTCGCGCAGGGAACGTACGTTACGAACACGACAGGCTTGGTCGCACTACCCTGCGCCAAAAGACGCGTCTGTCCCGCAAGCCAGACACCTGGCATTACGAGTGGGATGCAGAGGACCGGCTCGCGTCCGTCATCACCCCCGATGGCACTCGATGGCGCTATCGTTACGATCCCCTTGGGCGCCGCATCGCGAAGCAGCGCCTCACCCGTAAAGGTGAGGCAATCCTCGAGCAAACGGTTTTCACCTGGGATGGCACAACGATGTGCGAGCAGACCAGCGTGTCACCAGAGCTACCGCGCCCTATTACGCTGACTTGGGACTATCAGGGAAATACCCCGATTTCTCAGACGGAGCGCATTTTCACCGACACCTCCCAAGAGGAGATAGACTCACGCTTCTTCTCTATCGTCACTGACCTGGTCGGCACCCCGACCGAAATGATAGATGAAAACGGCGACATCGCGTGGCGATCTCGAAGTACCCTTTGGGGTACTACAGCGTGGAATACGAATAGCAGCACGTACATACCGCTGCGATTCCCTGGACAGTACTTCGACCCTGAGACCGAACTCCACTACAACTACTTCCGTCACTACGATCCAGAAACGTCCCGCTATCTGACCCAAGACCCCTTGGGTCTCGGTCCCGCAGACAATCCATCAACCTACGTACACAACCCCCACACCTGGGCTGACCCCTTGGGGCTTGCAGGCTGTAAGCCTTCCCTAGGAGAACGCCTAAAGGGACTCTTCGGCGGCGGAAAGTCGTCCGATTCTGCGGCGACGTCTGACGCGGTTCCTGTCGAGCCCCCACGGATGTTGAACCCGGCTCCCCCGAGCATGGGCAGCCCAGCAAATCTCTACGGTCCCTACCATCGCCTTGCCTCGCCCACACAGACCAGAGAAGTCACCGATCAGGTGATCCAGTCAGGTGAACTCTGGGGCCGCACATCACGCTTCGGCGGTGACGAAATGGTGCAGGCCCACGTTGGCCCGCTGCCCGAAAACGCCCGCCCAGGAAGCTTCGAGTTCTACACCTCCGTGGCCCCCAAGCCGGCAAAGAACTCGCCTCCGGGCTACGCGGGATGGGAACTGGGCAAGCAGCCCGGTGTCCAGCACGCCCAGAGCAACGGTGAAGACTTTGCCCGAATCCCGGTCTTCGTAACTCAAGTGAGATGATTATGGAACGCATCCCGGCAGTCCAATTTCAAGGGACTCCACAGAAATACATTGCGCAGCTCAACGTTACGACAGAGTCAATTGAGTCCACATGGGGAGCCCATGAGGTGACCTATGACGACCTTGGCCCGTGGCTTACGTTTTCATTTTCTCTTGAGGATGGAACGCTGGCAGCCTTGGTCAGAGAGGTAGAAAACGCTCCGCACCCTGGATACATTCTGACAGCTATCAGCGATCGTCCGTCTTCTCAGATCCTTGAGCGTTTCATCTCCGAGGCCGGCATCGACTCAGAGTCCGTTTTGCACGCGTCGGACGAGTGAGCCGCTTCTCATCTGCTGACAGGGCAGGTGTGAGCGTGCCCACGAAGGGCATCGTTGTTCCTCTGGCTGACTCGGGAGTACCGGCAACGCCGACGTAGACCCGCGCTTACCCCAAATGCGTATCCCCCAGCGAAACCAACAACCTCCGCAACGCCCCGTCCAGCGCCCGCCGCTCCTCCGCCGACAGCGCCGCCACCATCCGCTCCTCGTTCGCTACGTGATCCACCACCGCGCGGTCGACCAGCTCCAGGCCCGCCTCCGTGAGGCGGACCTTGATCGCCCGGCGGTCCGCCGGGTCCGGGTGGCGTTCGATCAAGCCCTTGCGTTCCAGCTTGTCGAGGCGGTTGGTGATTGCGCCTGACGTCACCATCGCGGTCTTCAGGAGGCCGCCCGCCGTCAGTTCGTGCGGGGCGCCGACCCTGCGCAGCGTGGCGAGGACGTCGAACTCCGGGAACTCCAGGCCGTGTTCGGCGAAGATCGGCTTCATTCCCTTGCTCAGCAGGTGGTCCGCCCGCTTGATGCGGCCCACCAGGGCCATCGCATCCAGGCCCGCCGCGTCCATGTCCGGGCGCTCGCGATGCCACTGGGCGCGCAGCTCGTCGATGGCATCGGCGTCCGCCGCAGTCGGCATCGGCGTCGGCGCCACCTCAGGGTCAGCCATTCCCGCACTCCTCATCTTGGCGGGCCCACCCTCCGGGCAGGTATCTCAACGTTCAGATACTTGACGTTCGCGGACCCAGGGTTCATATTTATCTCAACGTTGAGAATAACAGCGTTCAGGGGAACCGAGGGGGAGCACACCATGTCCATCAGCAGCCCGCAGGTACGCACGGCAGCCGGCACGGCACGCATGGCGGAAGCAGCAGGTGGCGCCGGTGCAGCAGGTGGCGCTCGCGGCGCGCACCGTCCCACCGGCCAGGACCGCCCCCGTCCAGCACCGCGAAACCGCGCATTCGCCGCCGCGGCCCTCGCCGCCATCGGCCCCGCCACCTGGGGCACCACCTACGTCACGACCACCGAACTCCTGCCCCCGGACCGCCCCTTGCTGGCCGCGGCCCTGCGCGCGCTGCCCGCCGGGCTCATCCTGCTCGCCCTCACCCGGCGGCTACCCAGCGGTGACTGGTGGTGGAAGGCGGGCGTACTTGGGCTGCTCAACTTCGGGGCCTTCTTCCCTCTGCTGTTCTTCGGTGCCTACCACCTTCCCGGTGGCGTCGCCTCGACCGTCAGCGCCGTCATGCCGCTGCTCGTCGCCGGCTTCGGGGTCGGCGTTCTGAAGGTGCGGCCCACGCGTCGTACGTTGATCGCCGGGCTCGTAGGGGTTGTCGGCGTCGCGCTTCTCGTCCTGCGCGGCAGCGCCTCCGTAGACCTCGCCGGGATCGTGGCCATGCTGGCCGCCACCACGCTGATGGCCCTCGCCGTCGTACTCAGCAAGCGCTGGGGACGGCCCGAAGGTGTCTCCCTGCTCGCCCTCACCGGATGGCAACTCACCGCCGGTGGGCTGGTGCTGGCACCCATCGCCCTCACCTTCGAAGGCCTCCCGGACCACTTCACCGGCGCCAACCTCGCCGGATACGCCTACCTCGGCATCATCGGCACCGCCATCGCCTACGCCCTGTGGTTCCGCGGCATCGAGCGGTTGCCCGCCTCGTCCGTGTCGTTCCTCGGGCTCACCAACCCTGTCGTCGCCACCCTCGCCGGGCTGCTCCTCCTGACTCAGACCCTCACCCTCTGGCAGGTCGGCGGGCTCGTACTCGTCGTGGCCAGCGTCCTGGTTGGGCAGGGCCGCCGCCGCGGCCCGGCCGATTAGCACCGCACCCGTAATCCGCGTTAAACCCCGCAAGCACCCGTAACCCAAGGAGCAGACCCCATGCGCATCACCGTCTTCGGAGCAGCCGGAAACGTCGGCAGCCGCGTCGTCACCGAAGCCTTCTCCCGCGGCCACGAAGTCACCGCCGTCGTCCGCGACCCCGCCCGCTTCGGCGAACTGCACCCCGCCGCCACCCACCGCGCCGGTGACGCCGGAGTCCCCGAGCACGTGGCCGAGTTGAGCGCCGGGCAGGACCTCATGGTGAACGCCACCAGACCCGCCCCAGCCGCGAGGCTGCACCGCGCCGTCGAATTGGCCCAACCACCCGAACTCCCGCGCAGGCGAGCGATACCGCCGTCTCCCTACAAGCCCCTCGAAGCGTTGACTGCCGCGCCCCGGTCAAGGCAGGTACCGACTCCCGCCCGCCCGGGCATCCATAGCAGTCGCGAACGGAGGCTGCGAGGTCAGGGCCGAGTCGCCCCATGACAGCCGCGCTCCGCACCGTTACACGCTTCGCATTACGACAGGGTGACAGTCCGCATCGCTAGGGCGATATGTCACGAAACCTTTCTGGCGAACCATCAACCTCCACGGATAGCGTGGACCCTTGAGGCCCGGACGCCACCGACGTCCCCAGCGCCGACCTAAGCACGGCCGCACGCGAGTGGAGACAGCGGAGGGAAGGGGACGATGTCCAAGGACCTCGGAGTCGACTACGACTACCTCTACACAATCAAGCACGACCTCAAGACCGTGCGCAGAGAGTTCAAGAGTTGCTCCAGCCATCAGGAAGACATGCACGACGAGTACGGTTCCTATTTCGTCTCATCAGCCATGGATGAATTCACTTCGAATTGGAACGACCACCGCAAGGAACTCCTGAAGAACATCGAGGGTGTCGGAAAACTCGTCGAGCAGTCGATCGAGAATTTCGAGAAGCTCGACAAGGAGCTGGCCGAATCCAACAAGCGCAAGAAGAAGTGAGGGTTTGAGCCGTGGCTCGCCGTCCGACCGACTGGTCCCCCATCTGCGAAGTCGACCCGACCCCAGGCGATCCCGAAGGCGTTCGCGACGAAGCGAACAGGCTGAGCCGCATTGCGGAGACCCTTGAGCGGCAGGTGTCGAAGCTCCGCAAGCTCGGCAAGGACGACAACATCAAGGGCAAGTACGCGGACGCCATGCAGGAGGAGGCCGACGAGCTGGCCGGGCGCTTCGAGAAGACCAAGGGGCGGTACGAGAGAGTCTCGGGCCATCTGCACACCTGGGCCGACGACTTGGAGCATGCCCAGGTCGAGGCCAAGAAGGCGCTGGACAAGGCCCAGGCCGACAAGAAGGACGAAGACACCGTCGACGAGGCGAAGAAGGATCTGGTCGTCGCCACTTCCTACTACACCACGCACGCCATGACCGCCCAGCGATTGATCCGTGATGCCATCGAAGACGATGTCGAGGATGGTTTCTGGGACGACGTCATGAGCTGGGTCAAGGACCACGCTGACGGCTTCAAACTCTTTCTCGACGTGCTCAGTTGGATCGGGACAGCGCTCGCAATCGTGGCGCTCTTCGTCCCTGGTCTGAATCTGCTCGTGATCGGCATTGGACTAGCAGTCGTCCTAGGCAGATTCCTCCTCGTCAAGGCCGGCAAGGCGACCTGGATGGACCTCGCCTTCGACGCCTTCGGTCTGCTCACCATGGGGATCGGCCGAGGCGCGATGGCCGGCCTCAAGGGAGCGAGCGCCGCCACGAGGACCGCCTCCACGGCTCAGCGGGTGAAGAAGCTCAAGGATGGCCTTTCCGCGACGAAGTCCCTTCGCAACCAGCTCCAAAGGCGGCTCGCGAGCGCCTCCGATGACGCCTCGAAGGCGGCCGTTCGCGAGGAGATGAAGTCGCTGCGCAAGGGGATCGCCGGTCACGCGGGGCGGGTCACCAACGATCTGCCGCAACCCAGCAAACTCTCCACCGCGCTACACCTGGGTGACGACGAACTTGCCGCCGTGCGCCAAGGCATCAACCAGAACAAGAAGCTCTTCGGGGAAGGCATCTCGACCGGGACGAAGGTTGGCGGCAATGTCGCCTACTACACGGCAATGGGAGCGGCGTACGGCGGTACAGCGGCGGATTACGGAGACAAGGCGCTCGGCGACAACGACACCCTGAACGCCATGAGCGATGGACTCGGTATCCCCCACAAGCCGAGTTGGGACGCCTACAACAACTTCAAGGCAAACCACGGCGCGACCCAGGAGTATTCCGCCTGGTAGAGCACGTTGTCGTCCGCGAAGGTGCTGCAACATGCCGTGCAGGACAAGGAGATGCCCCCATGACCCAGAACACCGTACCCCCCGCCCCGCCCCATTCACCTGCGGACCGGAAACTGATCAATCAGGTACGGGCCGTCATCGTGACCCCGATCGCCTTTCTTATCGTGGCGATCGTCGGTGGAGTGCTCATTACGTCCGAAGCCCTGCCAAAATCCCTCAGTGGTGTTTTGAGGTTCCCGGGGCAGTCCTTGCCGCTCCTCGCCGTCGCCATCCTTACAGTCGGCGTCATCCTGCTTCGTCGCCAGGGCAGATGGCGGCCGGGCTTCGCCTTCTACTTCGCGGGCGGCGCGCTCGCCCAGCTCGCCCCGCTGCTCCTGCTCATGCACCATCACCCCGTCACCCTGATCGCACCTCTGGTACCTGGCGCCGTGATCGCGGCTTACAGCGTCTTCGACCGAAGGGGCCAGGGCAATGAGGTCCACTGATACCAGGAAGGCTTTCGGCTACACCCTCATCAAACCTCCGGGGTGGGCCAGGATTCCCCTGAAGGAAGGCACCGAGGACGCGGTCAAAAAGATTGTCGACGAGGCCGCCGAGCAGATCTCGGAGGATTTCCCCCGGGACAAGGTGATCGACGCGCGGATGGAGCTGTACCGGCAGCTCAACACGTCGGTGCGTGAAGCCCGGCGACGCGACGGGGTGGACCTGTACCTCCCTGTGCAGCCCCTGCACGGGGTCCTCGTCGCGGCCTCTTTCGTCGTCGCCAAGACCCGCACCAGGCTGCGTGACGGCATCGGACCGCGGGACGTGCTGCTGCATCTTGTCTCCGACTCCGACTCCATGGAGCCGCTCGAGGTCGACGGCGCACCGGGAGCTCGGAGCGAGCGGGTCCTCGCCGCGAATCCGGAGAAGGGCATCGAGACGCCGTCAAAGCATGTCGACTACGTTGCGCAGGTGCCTTCGGCGCAGAACTCGTTCGATTGGATCGTCGTCAGCTTCAATGCAGTCGGAGACGGAAACCCTGAGGGGGAGCTCACCGCCATCCTCGTCGAGCTGTTCGACGCCGTCATGACCACTTTCCGCTGGAGGACCGAGTGAACGTCACCTTCGCCCTCGACACGGACAGCGACCCCAACGTCTGGCCCGCCATGCCCGTCCTCGAAGGACGCGGCGCCTCGCGCGAGCGCAAAAAATGGGCCCGCCGCACCTCGGAGCTGCTCTGGAGCCTCGTGGACGACGAGGAGGTCGACAAGAAGCAGATCAAGCTCCTCGCCTACGAGCTGGAATCCGCCGCCGAGCTGATCCCGCAGACCGTTCCCGTCCACCAGGTCTTCCTCTACACCCCCGACCCCCGCCGCGAATTCCTCACGTTTCTGGTCCACATCGGAGTCAGCGAGGGCACCGTTGAAGAGACGCTGGCCGAACTGGTCCAAAAGAACGCCCCCGGCGCCGTGCAGGACCCCGAGGTCATCGACTTCGACACCGAACGTCTCGGCCGTGGAATGCGCTCGATCCGTTACTTCGTCTCCCAAAAGGCCGGCGCCATGTGCTGCTCGGTCAACTATGCCTGGCGCATCGAGGCGCTCGGCATCGACGTCGTTGTACGGACCATCGGCGAGGACATCGGCTGGATCACTGCGAACATCGACGAATTCGATGAGTTCGCGCGGAGCCTCTTCGTTTATGACGAGGCCTAGTGCTACAGACGGTGCAACAGCCTTATGAAGTCCGCGAGTTCACCCCCGTCGCTGCCCGCGGACACCCACATGCTCTCGGCACGGCAGTGGCCGTCAACCGGCGCCGGCGCCTGCCCCTCAGCGCCGCGATACCTACTGCCGAGCCCTCCGCCCCTTCCCCGACTTCGCTCCATTAGGCCAAAGCCTGGGGCTCCGTTTCGCGGCGAAGTCCTCGATCCAGCCCACCGCCATCACCATCAGGCCGATCAGCGGCCAGACCAGGACCGTCATCCACAGCATGTACGTCGAGTCCAACGCCGAGCTCCAGCGCTCGTCCTCCATGAACGGCAGGTCGTACGCCATGTCGATGATCGGGACCGTGGCCATGATCAGGAGGTTGTGCCAGAGGTAGATCGTCACCGCTCGGTTGTTGGAGAGGGTGATGAGTTTGTCCCAGCGCTTCAGGCGGCCCGGCAGCTCCTGCCAGGACGGGGAGTACTGGAACAGGATGACCACGAAGCCGAAGGACCAGGCCGCCTGGGCCAGCGGGATGTCGTTCAGGTCCCAGCCGTCCGGGCCCAGATGGCCCGACGCCCACCACAGGCCGAACGCCATGATCAGCGTCGAGACGGACACCGCCACGTAGCGCGGAACCCTGGCGAGTACGCCCTCCTGGTGGGCTATGCCGAGGACCCAGCAGCTGCCGTACACCGCGAAGTCCGACACCGCGTTGCCCGTCTCACCCGGGATCTTGACGATCTCCGTGGCCAGCACCGCCGTCAGGGCCAACGGTGCGAACAGCGTGGCCCACGGGGCCTTGCGGAACGCCCAGAGCAGGAGCGGCGACGCGATCACGAACCACAGGTACGCGCGGATGTACCAGAGCGGGCCCGCGGCCTGCGCCGGCCAGGTGTCCTCCAGGAGGCCCGCCTTGTCCCCGATGTGCCAGGGGAAGGGCGGGGCGCCGATCGGGAACACGTAGTTGAGCATCGACACCAGACCCCAGGTGTCGCCGTGGTCCGGGTCCTTGGTGACGTTCCAGCCGCCGTAGAAGAGGAGGAACAGTGCCACCGCGCTGAACGCCCACATGGGAGGCAGGAGTCGGCGTATTCGGCCTCGGATCACGCCCCAGGCCGGGCGCTTCAGCGAGCGCGCCATCAGCGCGCCCGCCAGCGCGAACATCACGCCCATGGACGGGAAGATGATCGTCAGCCAGGCCCAGCCGAACAGGTGGTAGACGACGACACGGACCAGGGCGAGCGAGCGCAGTACGTCGAAGTAGCGGTCCCGGCCCGGCTTCTTGGGAGCTGGCGTAGCCACCGGGGTCGGCGGAGCCACCGGACCCACCGGCGTCACCCCCACCCCCGGAGCCCCCATTCCCGGAGCCCCCATGCCATGGTGCGTCGGCGCATGATTCCGCAGCCCCGGAGGCGGCGGCACCTGCGGCAGTGGCTGCGTGGGCTGTTGGGGATACGTCATGCGACGGGCCTCCGATCAGGGCTGCCCGTCCGCTGCTGCGGGATAGAGGGCTGATTTCCGAGGACCCCCGTACGCCGGAGCTTCTGCCAGCGCAGGCGGCCTCCGGTCAGGGCGGTGATCCAGGACTGCAGCAGCACGACGTACATCAGCTGCCGGTAGAGGATCTGCTGCAGGGGCAGCGAGATCAGATGGGTCATGCGCTCACGGTCGAGCCGGAAGGCGTACGCCGCGCACACCGCCTGGACGGCGAGCACGCCGAGCCACGCGATGATCGTCTTCTGGGTGGGGCCGAAGACCAGGCCGTAGAGCAGGAACACGTCGATCAGGGGCGCCAGGAGCGGGGCCAGGACCATGAACAGGGAGACGAGGGGCATGCCCACGCGGCCGAAGCGGCCCGATGGGCCGGACTCGATCACCGAGCGGCGGTGCTTCCAGATCGCCTGCATCGTGCCGTACGACCAGCGGTAGCGCTGCGACCACAGCTGCTGCACCGTCTCCGGGGCCTCGGTCCACGCGCGCGCCTTCTCGGCGTACACGACCCGCCAGCCGTCGCGGTGCATCGCCATCGTGATGTCGGTGTCCTCGGCGAGCGTGTCGTCGCTCATGCCGCCGACCCGCTCAAGGGCCGAGCGCCGGAAGGCCCCCACGGCGCCGGGGATGGTCGGCATGCAGCCGAGCATGTCGTACATCCGGCGGTCGAGGTTGAAGCCCATCACGTACTCGATGTGCTGCCAGGCGCCGATCAGCGAGTCCCTGTTGCCGACCTTCGCGTTGCCCGCGACGGCGCCGACGCGCGGGTCACCGAACGGCTGCACCAGCTCGCGCACGGTCGACTGCTCGAAGACCGTGTCGCCGTCCATCATCACGATGAGGTCGTAACGGGCGTTGGCTATGCCGCGGTTGAGCGCGGCCGGCTTGCCCGCGTTCTGCTGCCGCACGACGCGTACGTTCGGCAGGCGCAGGCCCTCGACGATCAGCGCGGTGCCGTCCGACGAGCCGTCGTCGATGACGATGATCTCGATGGGATGGTCGCTCTGCATGAGGGAACGGACCGTGGCCTCGATGCACTTGGCCTCGTTGTAGGCGGGCACGAGGACCGACACCGGTTCGGTGATGTCGGGGCCCCAGCGGAAGCCCTTCTTGCGCACCTTGCGCGCGTGCACCGCGGAGAGCAGGAGCATCATGCCGAAGCGGAGCATGACCAGGGACCCGATGATGGCCAGGGCCACGACGAGTACGCCGGTGATCTTCTCCGAGGCTCCGACCAGGAAGACCCAGGCCTTGCCCTTCCACAGGTCGAGGCCGGAGACCGGCGCGTGCGCGCTGGGGGCGTCCAGGGCCTCGGTGAGGTTGGTGAAGCGGTAGCCCTTGTCCTGCAGATCGGGCAGGAAGGTGTCGAGCGCGGCCACCGTCTGCGAGCGGTCGCCTCCGGAGTCGTGCATCAGGACGATGGCGCCGTTGCCGTTCTTGGGCGTGGCGCGGCGGATGATCTCGTCGACGCCGGGGCGCTTCCAGTCCTCGCTGTCGGTGTTGTTGACGACGGTGAGGTAGCCGCGGCTGCCGATGTACTTCGTCACGGGCCAGGACTTGTTGTCCATGGCGTCGGAGAAGGAGGAGTACGGGGGACGGAAGAGGGACGTACGCACGCCGGCCGCGCCCGCGAGGGCGAGCTGGTTCTGCGAGAGCTCCCAGTCGATGCGGCTCTTGGACTGGTACGACAGGTCGGGGTGGTTGAACGTGTGCAGGCCGACCTCGTGGCCCTCCTCGACCATGCGCTCGACGAGGTCGGGGTAGCGCGAGGCCATCGTGCCGGTGACGAAGAAGACGCCGTGCGCGTCGTGCTTCTTCAGTACGTCGAGGACCTTGGGGGTCCACTCCGGGTCCGGGCCGTCGTCGAAGGTCAGGACGAGGCGGTGGCGGGGGACGCTCAGCGTCTCCTCGTGGCCGCCACGGGTGTCGATGACCGGGCCGCCGTCCTCGAGGACCTTCTTCGGGACCTGGTCGGTGGCCGCGGGCGGGCGCACGCGGTGGTCGGCGAGGATCTCGCTGTGGGTGTAGCCGCGCAGCATGAGCATCGCCATCAGGGCGACGAGCAGGAGCAGCGGCAGAAGATAGCGCAGCGGGAGCCTGCGCTTGCCGGTGCGGACGGGCTGTGCGCGGCGTCGGCCGCCGCCACCGCCGCCGCGGGGCTGGGCGGCGCGAGCGTTCCGGGGCTGGGCGTGACTGTGCCGGGAGCCGGCTGACCGGCCCCTTTTGGTGCGGGTGTTCATAGCTGTGCGCCCTCCGAGGGCTGCTGGCCGGCGCCTCGCGGGGACAGATGACCGATCGCCTGGGCGCTCTGCGGGGACTGCTGATCGGCGGCTTGCTGCACCGCGGGGACTTCGCCGCCGCCTCCGGACGCGCCGGGCGGGGTCTCGGTCGACGGGTCCGGGTCCGGCGTGGTGGGGTCGTCCGTCGGGTCCGGGTCCGGGTCCGGCTTCGTGGGGTCGTCGGTCGGGTCGGGGTCCCCGCCGTCGTCCGTGGGGTCGGGGTCGGGCTTGCCGCCGCCCGTGGGGTCGGGGTCGGCCGTGTCGCCCGGCTTCGTCTTGCCGTCGGGCTTGGACGGATCGTCCGCGTCCTCGTCGCCGGTCGCGGGAGCGGTGCTGCCGCTCTTGGACGCGCCGGGCGACGGGGTGTCGCCGGGTGAGGCCGAGGGGTCGAGGGAGTCGGCCGGGCGGTCGGGTGTGTCCACCTTGCTCGCCGGCTTCTCGTCCTTGGATTCGATCGGGAGCCAGGGCGCGCTGGAGTTGCCCGAGAACAGAGTGGCCACGATGATCACCGCGTAGACGGCGCAGGCCATGCCGATGAACACGCCTATGCGGCGGTATCTCCGGCTGCGGCGGCCCGTCTCGTCGACGAAGACCGGCCCGTCGGGCCCGTCCTGGTCGTTCTCGGAAGCCAGATCGGCCAGCTGCCGTCCCACCCCGTCGATCTGAACGGTGACCTCGTTCGGATCATGGGTGTGTTCCGGTAGGGCATCTTCTCGCCAATTCTCCATGCGTACGCACAACCCCCCACATACCTTGACTCGGGCGCGCACGACTCCGGGCAACTCGCCGTTCGGACCGAGCCCCCACCCGATCCGAGCGCCCCCCTATCACACCGCGCCCGGACCATGAATGTAGCGCACGGCGGTGTCAGTCGTACTAATCCGTCAGTCCAGCCTCATCATGATGAGTGCATCTGTGGCCGGAACCCACCCGTCCTCGGGCCTCCGCAGCCACCCCTCGGCGGCGGCGAGCTCGGCCGCGGCAGCGCGCAGCGCGTCGACACCCGGGTGCACGAGCCCCTTTCGCCACACCAGGGACACGGGGGAGAGCGGAACGGGGTCGGTCAGGGGCCGCAGGACGGACTCGGGCATGGTGGGGAAGTCCACAGCGGTGAGGACCGGGGTGCGATTCTTCGCCATGATCCTTCCGAACTCCTCGGGGCCCACCGCCAGGGGCGCGGGCGCCGCCACCTCGATCCCGCGTCCCTCGAAAAGGCGATGCGCCAGATCGGTCCACTCCAGCGTCCGGGGGTTTCCGGCGCCCGCGTACACGCTCTCCCCCGCGAGCGCGCCGAGCGGCACCGCGTCGAATTCGGCCAGGGGGTGCCCGAGCGGCAGCAGCACCGCCATCGGCTCGTACCGCACGGGCTGCTGCGAGAGCCGGGACCGCAGCGCGGGTTCGAGGCCGGCGTAGCGCCCGAAGGAGACGTCGAGCCGCCCGGCGAGGATCTCGGCCGCGGCCCCGGTGAGCCCGCTCTCGAAGCGGGCCATCAGCTCGCAGTCCGGGGCGAGCTCGCGGGCCCGCTCCAGGACGCGCCCGGAGATGAGCCCCGGGCTGTTCAGGTCCACGAGCAGCGGGCGGGCCGCGCCGCCGGCCCCCGTGCCGCGCGCGAAGGCGGCCGTCAGGTCGTCCTGCGCCTCGATGACCCGCCGCGCGTACGGCACCAGCCGCTCCCCCTCGGCGGTCAGCGTGACCTGCCGTGTCGTCCGCACGAACAGGTCGGCCCGCAACTCGCGCTCCAGGCGCCGCACATCCCGGCTCAGCGCCTGCTGGGCGACGTACAGCCCGGCGGCGGCCCGCGTGAAGTGCAGCTCTTCGGAGACGGCCAGGAAGGCGCGCAGGAGGCGTGGCTCCACGTCGCGGGGCAGACCGTGCTCGGGGACACGGGGTGTACGGGGTTCTGCGGTCACCCGCGGGAACTTACAACAGGAGTGCGTGAATCGGGCCCCAGAAGGTGTTGGACCTCACACCGGCACCACGGCGAGGGTGATCCGCATGCCGCCCGCCGAATCCCACGCACCCCGCCGCCGGAATCCCTACGCCCGCCTCTTCCGGATACCCGGAGCCACCGCCTTCACCCTCGGCAACCTCATCGCCCGCCTGCCCATGGGCATGTTCAGCGTGAGCGCCGTCATCATGATCGCCGGGAGCCGCGGCTCGTACGCGCTCGCCGGAGCCGTCACCGCGACGGGCCTCGCCGCGACCGCCGTCGTGGCCCCCTGGACGGCGCGCCTCGTCGACCGGCACGGCCAGGCGCGGGTCGCCGTCCCGGCCACCGTGATCGCCGCGCTCGGCTCGCTCGCGCTGCTGCTGTGCGTGCACCACGGAGCGCCCGACTGGACCCTGTTCGCCGCGTACGCCGCGACGGCCACCACGCCCAACACGGGCGGCATGTCCCGGGCACGCTGGGCCCACCTCCTCAAGGACGACGAGCGGGCCGTGCACACCGCCAACTCCTTCGAGCAGGCCGCGGACGAGCTGTGCTTCATGCTCGGCCCCGCCCTCGCCGCCTTCCTGTGCGGGGCGCTCTTCCCGGAGGCGGGAACCCTCATCGGGGTCGTGCTGCTCCTGACCGGCGTCCTGCTCTTCGCCGCCCAGCGCTCGACGGAACCGCCGCCCCGGGGACGTACGACCACCAAGGAGAGGTCGCCCCTGCACGCGCGCGGGATGCCCGCCCTGCTCGCCGCCTTCCTCGCCACGGGCGCCGTCTTCGGCTCGATGGAGGTCGTGACGATCGCGTACGCCGACGCGGAGGGCCACAAGGCCGCCGCGGGCGCGATCCTCGCGCTCCAGGCCGCGGGCTCCTGCGCGGCGGGCCTCCTCTACGGGACGGTCGGACCGACCGGGTCCCCGAACCGCCGCCACATCCTGTGCGCCGTGGCGATGGCGGCCCTGATGACGCTGCCGCTCCTCGCCGCCACGCTCACCGGCTCCCTCCTTGTGCTCGCCGGGGCTCTCCTTGTCGCCGGTATGGCGACGGCACCGACGATGGTCACCGGCATGTCCTTGATCCAACAGCGCACCCCCGAGGGCCGGTTGAACGAGGGCATGACCCTCGCCGTCACCGGGCTCCTCGGGGGCATCGCCTGCGGCTCGGCCTCCGGCGGCTGGGTGGTGGAGCACCTCGGCGCCGCCCAGGGCTACGCGGTCCCGGTCGCCGCCGCGTGCTGCGCGCTGCTGCTCAGCATCGCGCAGGCTTGCGCCACGAGCACTCCAGGTCCCCGCTCGGCTCGGCCCCACGCTCCGAGCGCGGCCTGACGAGAACGGCCTTGTCCTCGGTCGACTTGGCGAGCGTCACGACGATCGCGTCCTCCAGGGCCTTCACCGAAGAGGGCAGGTAGTTGTTGAGGATGATGCTGAACACCAGCTCACGCCCGCCCGCGTCCTTCACGTACCCCGAAAGAGCGGACGCCCCGGTCAACGACCCGGTCTTCGCCCGTACGTTGAGGGCCGCCGGCGTCCCGCACATCCGCGTGCGCAGGGTGCCGCCGACGAACTTGTCCGGGTCGCAGGCCACCGGGAGCGACTTGTACCAGTCGGCGTACCAGGGCTCGCCCTTCGCCGACAGGAGCAGGTCGATCAGCTGGTCGGCGGGGACGTTGGTCTTGCGCGAGAGCCCGGAGCCGTCGGCCTGGCGCAGCTTGCCGGGGTCGACGCCGGCCGTCTTCAAGTAGGCGCCGATCGCCGCGAGTCCGTCCGGCCAGCTGCCGGGCCGCCCGGTCGCCTCGTACCCCATCGTCTTCGTGAGGTTCTCCGCGTGCATGTTGTTGGAGAGCTTCATGAAGGGGATCATCAGCTCGCTGAGCGGCATGGAGTCGTGCGACGCGAGCTGCCGCGCGCCCTTGGGGGTGGCGAGTCCGGTCCTCGTCGGGCCGCTCACCCGCACTCCGTGCGCCTTCAGCGCGTCCCGGAAGATCGCGGCCGCGTAGCCGGTCGGCTCCCAGACGGCGATCCACTCCTTGGTGGCGGAGCCGCCCACGGGGACGGTGCCGGTGACCGTGAGGGTGTTGGTGCCGTGCTCACGTTCGATGGTGAGGGTGTCCGCGCCGCCCGCGGGGACGGTCCTGGCGCTGATGTCGACGTCCACGTAGTCCGTCTTCGGGGTCACCGTCACCTTCGGCCGGTCCCCGGCCTTCGCTCCGGGGGTGGCCTCGACGATGACCGTCCCGGTGTCGTAGTCGGTGTCCGGGGCGACGCTCAGCGCGGAGATCTGGGCGGCGTAGTACGCGAATTCGTCGTCGGCGGCCCAGGTGTCGCCGACGCGTTTGTCGTCGAACCGGGTGTCGTCCGCGACCAGGCGGCCCGAGACCCGCCGGACGCCCGAGTCGGCGATCTTCGCGGCGAGTGCGTCGTAGTCCTTCGCGAGCGTCGTCGGGTCGCCGGTGCCGCGCAGATACAGGTCACCGTCGAGCACACGGCCGTCGCGCCTGCCGTCGGTGAGCACGTCGGTGGTGAAGCGGTGGTCGGGGCCGAGCCGCTCCATGGCCGCGGCCGACGTCAGGAGCTTGGTGTTGGACGCGGGCATCAGGCGCCCGCTGGGCAGGTGTTGGTAGAGCACGTCACCGGAGGCGGCATCGGCGACGACGACGCTCGCCGCGCCGCCCTCCATCCGGGGGTCGCCGAGGATGGTGTCGATGGCTTCGGGCAGGCCGCTGCGGTCGGAGTCCGCCCCGGCCGGCGAGCTGACGGAGAGGGTGGCCGCCGCGACGCCGAGCACGGCGGGCCAGATCCATTGGCGCATACGGGCGTTGACGCGTCTCACGGGTCTACTCATGACCCAGGAGCATCCCGGACTCGGGCCCCCCGCGACAGCCCCCACTCCGGCCACGTACGCCACGGGGGTGGACGGCGGGGCGGTCCCCCCCGCCGTCAGTCCGGTGCGCAAGGCGTGCGGCGGCAGCGGGGCAGCAGGGTGGCCAGGAGCAGCACGGCGGGGGCGGGGTCGGCCGGGGTCACGCCCGCGCGGCGGCAGACCAGGGCGTCGGGGTCGCCCGGTGACTGCTGGAGGCTGTAGCCGTCGGGGCAGGCGGGACCGGCCTCGCCCGTCTCGCCCTTGGGCCCACGCTCACCGCGCGGCCCTGTGGGACCCGCGGGGCCTTCGGGGCCCGAGGCACCGCCCGCGCCGTCGGAACCGTTGGCTCCGTCGGCGCCGTTGGCGCCCGGGGGCCCTGCCGCCCCCGCTGGTCCTTCCGGACCTCGTTCGCCGTTCGCGCCGTCCGTGCCGTCGGCCCCTGCCGGGCCGGGCTCGCCGGACGCTCCCGCCTCACCGGGCTCACCCGCCTCGCCCTGGTCGCCCTGTCGGCCGCCGTCCCCCGGCGTCCCCTTCTCGCCGGGTTTGCCGTCCTCCCCCGGTGAGCCGGTGGCGCCCGGAGACCCGGGCACCCGCGCCCGGGACAGCAGGTCGTCGACGGCGTCGGAGGGGTCGGGCGCGGCAGGGGTGTCGCCGTGCGAGCGGACCTGTGCGCGCAGCGTCCGTACGTCGCGGGCCAGGGTGGACACGGCCTCACCGCGCCGGTCCGCCTCGGCGGCGAGCCGGTCGGCGCGACGGTCACCGGCGTCGATGCGGGCCCAGAGCAGCGCCGCGACCCCGCAGAGCGCGACCAGCACACAGACGAGGAACACGGTGCGCCAACGGCGGGCCAGCAGTCGCTCGAGCTGGATCACGGAGTGCCTCCGAGCCGTTGGTTGTCGATGAGCAGCCGGGCGATCTCGCTCTGGTCATGGACGTGCAGAGCGTTTAACTCGGCGAGTTTCGTGTCGCGTTCGGCGACTTGCCGCTCCAGCCGGTCACGCTCGGTCTGAAGTCTCTCCGTGAGGCTGGAGTAGCCGGTGAGCGCGTTCTCGCCGCGCTTGCCGAGATAGGCCACCACTGCCGCGCCGAGAACTCCCAGGCTGGCGAAAATGGAGCCTAAAAGAGTGACGGTGGCATCCAAGCGACTGCCTCCTGCACTTGCGTACTCGGCCGTGCTTCTGTGCCGCCCGGCCGTTTGGGGAACCTGCACTCGGATGCAGTAACGAGTCACATGCCCAGAGGATGTGCCCGGACGGTGCGTGCCCCGCACACGGAAGAAGCCCCCCGGCCACCGGCCGGAGGGCTTCAACCTCACATGGGAATTGTGGAGATGGCGGGAATCGAACCCGCGTCCAACGGTGCAAAAGGAGGGCTTCTCCGAGCGCAGTTCGCTACGATTTTCTCGGCCCCGGAGATCTCGCGAACAAGTCTCCGACGGGCCCAGTCACTGTTTGATTTCCCATCGAATCCCGTGACCGGACTCGATGGTTTAGTTCCCTAGATTATGCCAGGATCCGGGTCGGGAACACTCCCGGGCTGACACCCATTAAGGGTCCTTCACTCACTGCTTATTAGGCAGCGAGGGCGAAGGACTGGGAATCGCTCTTGTTATTGGCGATTATTGGTTGCGACATATGGTTTACGAGATCATTGTCGCTTCCTCGGCTCGCTTCCCCTGCTTCGACATCCGCTGTCGAAACCGATCATCCCCATGTTTTTTTATCAATCCACGCCCCGGCTGTGCGGGGCAGTGCCCATCGTACGTGACCAACGCCCGACGGGGCCAGCCAATTCCCGCGTGGCCCGCCAGGACCCGCGGGGCCCGGCGGTCAGGCGCTGCGCTGACGCCGCTTGACGTCCGCGACGGCGCGGTTCGTCTCCCGCAGGTCCTGCTTCTCCTTGAGCGTCTGACGCTTGTCGTACTCCTTCTTGCCCTTGGCGAGGGCGATCTCGACCTTGACCCGGCTGTCCTTGAAGTACAGGGCCAGGGGCACGATCGTGTGACCCGTCTCCTGCGACTTCGACTCCAGCTTGTCGATCTCCGCACGGTGCAGCAGGAGCTTGCGCTTCCGCGTGGCCGAGTGGTTGGTCCAGGTGCCCTGCACGTACTCCGGGACGTGGATGTTGTGCAGCCACGCCTCGCCGTTGTCGATGTGCACGAAGCCGTCCACCAGGGAGGCCCTGCCCATCCGCAGCGACTTGACCTCGGTGCCCATGAGCACCAGGCCGCACTCGTACGTGTCCAGGATGTGGTAGTCGTGCCGCGCCTTCTTGTTCTGCGCGACCATCTTCTTGCTGGGGGCCTTCTCGGCGGCCTTGGCGGCCTTGCGCTTTACCTTTTCCTTCGCCATAGTGCGGCCATTTTCGCACTACGAGGGGGGTCCGAGGCCAGTCAATACTGTCTCGGCCCGCGTCTCGGCACCGTCCTCGACCTCCAGGTCCGGTGTGATGCCCCGGCCGTCGACCGCCTGCCCCGAAGGCGTGCGGTAGTGCCCGACTGTCAGCTCGGCGATGGAACCGTCGGGCAGCCGGCTCGGCATCTGGACCGACCCCTTGCCGAAGGTCTTCGAGCCCACCACGACCGCGCGGCCCCGGTCCTGCAGGGCGCCCGTGAGCAGCTCGGCCGCGCTCATTGTGCCGCCGTCGACCAGCGCGACCACCGGCCTGGTGGTGTCGCCGCCCCGCTCGGCGTGCAGGGCCTTCTGCCGGCCGCGTACGTCGTACGTCGCCACCAGGCCACCGTCCACGAGCCCCGAGGCCGCGGTGACCGCCTCCGACACCAGTCCCCCGGAATTGCCCCGCAGGTCCAGCAGGATGCCGGCGCCCTTGGGGGCGTCACGCACCGCAGACCGCACGCGCTCGCCCGCGCCCTTGGTGAAGGCCTCGACCTTGATCATGACAGCGCCGCCCGCGAGCTGCGTGACCGTGACGGAGTCCGTGGAGAGGCGGGCCCGGTGCAGTGTCTCGCTCCACGCGCGCGTGCCCCGCTCCAGGCCGAGCTCGACCGGGGTGCCCGCGCGGGCCCCGCGCAGCAGGGAGACGACCTCGGTGACGGGACGTCCCGTCACGCGCTTGCCGTCGATGCTGCTGAGCCGGTCGCCCTCGCGGATGCCGGCCTGCTGGGCGGGGCCGCCGCGCTGGACCCGGGAGACCTCGATGCGGCCGTCCTGGGCGCGCCTGGCCCAGAGGCCGACGCCGGTGTACGCGCCGTCGAGGGCCTGCTCGAACTCCTGGTACTCCCCGGGGGAGTAGACCGATCCCCAGCGGTCACCGCTGCGGCTGACGGCCTCCTCCGCGGCCTCCTTGCCGGACTTGCCGTCGGCCATCGCCTCGGCCGCGGCGTCGGCCGCCTCGTCGGCTGCGTCACCGGACGAGACGACGGAACGGGCGGACAGGGCAGGCGACTTCCGGCCTTCACCGGACGCCTCGCTCCAGGAGCCGGTGGCCGCACCGGTCGCGAGCACGCTGGCGAACACCAATGTCAGGGTCGCCCCGCGGCGGATACGGCGGGGCCGGGAGAGCAGTTCACAGAACCGGTCGGGGCCTGACATGCCGGTGAGTCTAGGACAACGAAGGGCGCCGTACGGTCGGTTGAACCGTACAGCGCCCTTCGGAACAGGCGGGTTTTGTCACACCTTCAGATACTTGCGCAACGCGAAGAACGCGGCGAGCGCGGGCATCAGGAGGCCGATGGCGAGCACCAGGGGCAGCTTGGCGAGGACCGCGTCCCACCCGATGAAGTCGATCAGATTCAGCTTCTCGGAGAGCGCGAGGCCGTGGTCGATGAGGAAGTACCGGCCCACGAGGAGCATGCCGCAGGCGACACCGCCGCCGATGAGACCGGCGACGGCCGCCTCCATGATGAACGGCATCTGGATGTAGAAGCTGGACGCGCCGACGAGCCGCATGATGCCGGTTTCACGTCTCCGGCTGAACGCCGATACACGCACCGTGTTGACGATCAGCATCAGCGCGACGACGAGCATCAGCGCCATCACCGCGAGCGCCGCCCAGTTCATGCCGTTCAGGAGCTCGAAGAGGTTGTCCAGATAGCCCTTCTGGTCCTGCACGGACTGCACGCCGTCACGTCCGGAGAAGGCGGTCGCGACGACCTGGTACTTCTCCGGGTCCTTCAGCTTGACGCGGTACGACTCCTGCATCTGGTCCGGCGTGAGGGAGCTGGACAGCGGGGAGTCGCCGAACTGCTCCTTGTAGTGCTTGTACGCCTCGTCGGACGACTCGTAGGTGACCGTGTCCACCACGGGCATCTTCTTCAGGTCGACCTTGACCTGTTCCTTCTGCTCGTTCGTGACGGCGCCCTTGGCGCACTTCGGGTCCTGCTCGGCGTCGGCCTTGTTGCAGAGGAAGATCGAGACGTTGACCTTGTCGTACCAGTAGCCCTTCATCGTGCTCACCTGGTCGCGCATGAGCAGCGAGCCGCCGAACAGGGCGAGCGAGAGGGCCACGGAGACGATGACCGCGAAGGTCATCGTGAGATTGCGGCGGAGACCGACGCCGATCTCCGACAGGACGAACTGGGCGCGCATGGCTCCCTTTCAGTGGATCAGTGCGGTGGATCAGTACGGGCCGTCAGTGCTGGTAGCCGTAGACGCCGCGCGACTGGTCGCGGACGAGACGGCCCTTCTCCAGCTCGATGACCCGCTTGCGCATCTGGTCCACGATCTGCTGGTCGTGGGTAGCCATGACGACGGTCGTGCCGGTCCGGTTGATCCGGTCGAGCAGCTTCATGATGCCGACCGAGGTCTGCGGGTCGAGGTTGCCGGTCGGCTCGTCCGCGATGAGGAGCTTCGGCCGGTTGACGAAGGCGCGCGCGATCGCCACGCGCTGCTGCTCACCACCGGAGAGCTCGCCGGGCATCCGGTCCTCCTTGCCGCCGAGACCGACGAGGTCCAGGACCTGGGGCACGGACTTGCGGATCTCGCCGCGGGACTTGCCGATGACCTCCTGCGCGAAGGCGACGTTCTCGCCGACGGTCTTGTTCGGAAGGAGTCGGAAGTCCTGGAAGACGGTGCCCAACTGGCGCCGCATGTGCGGCACCTTGAAGTTGGAGAGGCGCGCGAGGTCCTTGCCGAGGACGTGCACCTGGCCGTGGCTGGTGCGCTCCTCGCGCAGGACAAGCCGCAGGAAGGTGGACTTTCCGGAGCCGGAGGAGCCCACCAGGAAGACGAACTCGCCCTTCTCGATCTCCAGGGAGACATCCCGGAGGGCGGGCCGGGTCTGCTTGGGGTAGGCCTTGGAGACGTTGTCGAATCGGATCACGGATGCACCACGGGTCGCCGGGGGTAGGTGAGCGTGACCATACGCGAAGCCGGTGTGCGAGCGCAGTCAGCGTCCTGAGTTGCGCGAATTGTCGCGGATATACCACGGAACGTAACAGTCTGAAACCGACGAGGACGGGCGGGCCGCGCCGAAATTCGTGGAAGCTGGCACAGTGGTAGGGGGAACGGTTGGGTTCCCTCTAGCGTTGGGCAGGCTGTAACTGTGCGGGAGGAGAAGCGCATGACCCATGACAGGTTGGTGTGCGCGAACTGCGCGGGGCCCGTGAGTGAAGGCCGCTGCCCCGTCTGCCGGGCAAGCCGCCAGCGCCTGCAGCAGGAGGGACCGTTCGGCGGCCTCAGCCCTGCGGCCCTGATAGGGGTGCTCGTCGTGCTGATCGCGGCGGTGACCCTGCTGGCGCACCAGACCGCCTAGCGCGCCCCCAGGCGCGCGCCAGGACACCAGAAGGGCCCGGAGCCGACGGCTCCGGGCCCTTCTGTCATGTCATGCGCCGCGCACGGTCCCGTACGCGGGTGCGGTCGCCCTGGATCAGGCGGCCGCGCCGCGGTTGCCGACGAAGCGCGGCAGGATGCGGAAGCCGATGCCGCCGGCGATCATCGTCGCGGCGCCGATCAGCAGGAACGTGGTCTCGGCGGCGCCCGTCTCGGCGAGCTCGCCCTTGTCGGCCTTGTCGCCCTGCTCGACCGGGGCGGAGCCCGTGTCGGTCAGGCTGTCCTTGCCCTTGCCCTGCTCGACGGGGTTGGAGCCGCCGTCGGGGTCGTTGTCGTTGCCACCGGTGCCGTTACCGCCGCCGGTGCCGTTGCCGCCGCCCGTGCCGTTGCCGTTGCCGGGGTCGCTCGGGCCCTCGGTGGGCGTGCCCGGGTCCGTCGGGTCCTCGGTGGGCTGCGTGGGCTCCTCGGTCGGCTCCGTGGGCTCCTCGGTGGGCTCGGTCGGCTCCTCCGTGGGCTCCGTCGGCTCCTCGGTGGGCTCCGTCGGGATCTCCGTGGGCTCCTCGGTCGGCTCGGCGTCGTCCTCGCCGATGCCGACGTCGACGCCGATGCCGTTCTCGTCGGCGCTGGCGCTGGCGCTCGCGCCGCCGAGGTCGACACCTACGTCGAGGGCCGAGGCGGCACCGGCGGCGGTCAGCGAAGCACCCGCGGCGATCACCGCACCGGCCGCTATGCGTGCTACGCGGATCCGCGTCTTCTTGGTCATCTGGCTGCTACCCCCAGTAGCTGAATCGTCAGTGAGGCAGCGTCCGGGACTGCGTTCGTCGGGGGCGCTGGATCGGCCCCCACAGATCACACGCGCCCCAGAGATACGCATGCCGCTCGGTAGCCTTTCCAGTTTCCCCAGCAACGTCAAGGTCGTTGCGCGCGCGATGTCTGAAATAGCAGCAGTTGACCGGCCTACGGAGATGTGACTGTGACGTAAAAGGCAACTGCCGCCTCAGGGGCGGCAGTTGCCTTGTCGATAAAGCGGCGCTTACTTCTCCTGCTGCTTGCGCCAGCGAATTCCGGCCTCGAGGAAACCGTCGATCTCGCCGTTGAACACGGACTCGGGATTGCCCACTTCGCACTCCGTGCGCAGATCCTTGACCATTTGGTACGGGTGCAGGACGTACGAACGCATCTGGTTGCCCCAGGAGTTGCCGCCGTCCCCCTTGAGGGCGTTCATCTTCGCCTGCTCCTCCTGGCGGCGGCGCTCGAGGAGCTTGGCCTGGAGGACGTTCATGGCGCTCGCCTTGTTCTGGATCTGCGAGCGCTCGTTCTGACAGGAGACGACGATGCCGGTGGGGATGTGCGTCAGGCGGACCGCGGAGTCCGTCGTGTTGACCCCCTGGCCGCCGGGGCCCGACGAGCGGTAGACGTCGATGCGCAGCTCGGACTCGTCGATCTCGATGTGGTCGGTCTGCTCGACCACCGGGAGGATCTCGACTCCGGCGAAGGAGGTCTGGCGGCGGCCCTGGTTGTCGAAGGGCGAGATGCGGACGAGCCGGTGCGTGCCCTGCTCGACGGAGAGCGTGCCGTACGCGTACGGGACCTGAACGGCGAAGGTGGTCGACTTGATGCCGGCCTCTTCCGCGTACGAGGTTTCGTAGAGCTCCGTCTTGTAGCCGTGGCGCTCGGCCCAGCGGAGGTACATGCGCTGCAGCTTCTCGGCGAAGTCGGAGGCGTCGACGCCTCCGGCCTCGGCGCGGATGGTGACGAGCGCCTCACGGGCGTCGTACTCCCCGGAGAGCAGTGTGCGGACTTCCATCTCATCCAGCGCCTTCTTGACGGCGGTGAGCTCGGTCTCGGCCTCGGCGCGGGTGTCCGGGTCGTCCTCCTCCTCGGCCATCTCGAAGAGCACGCTGAGGTCGTCGATGCGCCCGCGCAGGGCCTCGGCCTTCCGCACCTCCGCCTGGAGGTGGCTCAGCTTGCTGGTGATCTTCTGTGCCGCATCCGGGTCGTCCCACAGGGACGGCGCGGCCGCCTGCTCCTCGAGCACGGCGATGTCTGCCCTCAGCTTGTCGAGGTCCAGGACGGCCTCGATCGACTCCATGGTCGAGGAGAGGGACTTGAGCTCTTCGGATACATCGACGACTGCCACGGGACCAGCCTAACGGCTGGATGCAAGCGGTCGGGCCCCTCGGCCTTGGGGGGCGGCTCTCTCCTGGCTCTCTCCTGGCCCCGGGGCCTGCCCTGCGGGGCCTGGCCGGGGGCCACCGCCGCTCCCCGCACGGCTGCCCTCCGGCGGACCGCCGGGGTCGTCCTGGCCCGCCGCTTCGCGCCGGATCTTTCCCACCCACCCACCCGATCACCCTGCATCCGCAGTGCTCGGGCGGGCGGGGGAACGCGGCGCGAGGCGACGGAGGCGGGGGTGCCCCGGGTCCGCTGATGTGATGCCGGGCGCTCGGGTGGGTGGGTGGGAGACACCCGGCGCGGAGCGGCGGGTCAGGGTGTCGCAAGGGCCGAGGAGACGCGGCGCGAGGCTACGGGGGGGCGGGGGTGCCCCGGGTCCGCTGATGTGATGCCGGGCGCTCGGGTGGGTGGGTGGGAGACACCCGGCGCGGAGCCGCGGGTCAGGGTGTTGGAGGGGCCGAGGTCTCCGTGTCCTGGGGCTTGGCGTCTGCGTCGTCGCCGTTTGTGGCCGCCCAGGTGCCGATGCCCGCTGCCGCCACCAGGACCGCTCCCGCCACGCCCAGCGTGATCCTGCGACGGCGGGCGGACGAGCGGTGGCGGGCCGAGCCGGGGCGGGCCGCGCCGGACGCCCGGGGGGCGCGGGCGGTGCCTCGGGCGCCCCCGGCGAGCTCGTCCGGGCCCGGGACGCGCATGGAGGTGTGGGTGTCGCGGTTCGAGTCGGGGGATGAGCCGGGGACCAGGGGGACCGCGCCGCGGCGGGGCGTGCCCGCGGCCGGCTCCGGTGCCGGTTCCTCCTCCGCCTCTTCCGGCAGCGGCTCCGTGTCCGGCTCGTCCACGTCCAGCGGCGGCATCCCCGCCACCAGGGACTGCAGCTCCCGCAGCCGCGCCGCGAGCTCCGATGCGCGCAGCCGGGACGCCGGGGCCTTCGCCAGGCACTGGACCATCAGCTGCCAGAGCTCGTCCGGGATGCCGGGGAGGGGAACGACCGTTTCTGTCACGTGGCGGCGCAGGACCGCTCCGGGGTGGCCGCCCCCGAACGGCGTGAAGCCCGCGAGGAGCTCGTACAGGACCGTCGCGAGGGCGTAGATGTCGACCGCCGCGCGCGGGGGCAGGCCCTCGATGATCTCGGGGGCGAGGTAGTCCGGCGTACCGATGATCTTCGTCGCGCGGGTCCTGCGCGGGGAGTCGATCAGTTTGGCGACGCCGAAGTCCGTGAGCAGTGCGGGGTGTGAGCCGCCGGGGCCCAGCGGGCCCTGCATGTCGAGCAGGACGTTCTCCGGCTTGACGTCACGGTGCACGATGCCCGCCGCGTGTGCCGCGGCGAGGCCGTCCGCCACGTCCGCCACGATCGCCACCGCCGCCTCGGGGGCCAGGCGGCGCTCACGGTCGAGGCGGGTGCGCAGGTCGGTGCCCCGGACGAGGTCCATGACGAGGGCGAGGTCGTTCCCGTCGACCACCAGGTCGTGGACGCCCACCACGCGCGCGTGGTCGAGGCTGAGCAGGGCCGTGCGCTCCTGGACGAAGCGGCCGACCAGCTCCTGGTCGGACGCCAGGTCCTCGCGCAGCAGCTTGATGGCGACGGGACCCTCGGGTCCTTCGCCGAGCCACACCGTGCCGGCGCTGCCCCGACCAAGGATCTGGTGGGCGGTGTACCGGCTGCCGATCTTGCGTGCCAAGACTGCTCCTACGGATGCGTGTTGGCGACAAAACTACGCGGCCTCGACGCCAACCTTCACTCCAGGAGCAGAAATCACCCCGCAGGTGTCGACAAATCCCCAGAGTGGGGAGGGGATTCGCCCACCGCTGACCACCGGACGGCTAGTTGCCGCCCACTTTGCCCATCCAGCCGGAGACCGTGTCGTACCAGTCCGTCAGCTGTTCCCAGTAGCCCTTCGTCGTGCCGATCCACTCCTGGAGCGGGCTCAGCTCCCAGACGAGCCAGCTCGCCACGAAGAGGATGATGAGCGTGAAGAGGCATCCCTTGAGACAGCCGAGACCCGGGATCTTCATCCGGTTCGGGTTCGAGCTCCGCTGCCTGGGCTCGCGCGGCGGACGTCCCGCGGGCGGCTGCTGGGGCGGCGGTGCCTGCTGGGGCTGCGGCGCGTACTGCTGACGCTGCTGGGGCTGCTGCTGCGGGGCGTACTGCTGCCCGCGCTGCTGCTGGGGCGCGTACTGCTGGGGGCGCTGCTGCGGCTGCGGCTGCTGCACCTGGCGCTGGGGGCGACGGCGGCGCAGCGGGTCCTGGCTGGGGTCCAGGTACGACTGGACCTGCGTCTGGTCGTTGCGGTCGCGCGCGGCCCGCATCTGGTTCTGCCAGGGGTGCGGGTCGTTCGGGTCGGCGCCCGGCTGGTTCGGCGGCACCGGCGGCATGACGGCCGTCGGGTCGGCGGCGCCGTGGCTGCCCGAGGGGAGCACCGACGTGGGGTCGGCGTCCCCGGAGCCGGTGTTCCGCATGACGCTCGTCGCCGCGTTCGGGTCGTACGAACCGGCGTTGTGCGGGAGCGCCTGGGTGGGATCGGCGGCTCCGGCCGTCCCCGGCACCATGGCGGGGTCCGGGTCCGGCATCAGGAGGGCGCCCACACCCTCGGCCGCGGCGATCTGCGCGCTGGACGCGTGCACGCCCACGCCGTCCGCGACGGCCCGCAGGCCGCGTGCGAGGTTCTCGGCGCTGGGGCGGTGGTCGGGGTTCTTGCTGAGGCAGCGTTCGATGACCGTCCACAGCGGGTCCGGGACCGTGGAGGGGCGGCGCGGTTCGGCGCTCAGGTGCTGGTGCAGGACCTCGAGGGCCGAGCCGCCGCCGAACGGCGGACGGCCGGTGACGAGCTCGTACAGGAGGATGCCCGCGCCGTAGATGTCGACCGCGCTGGTCTGCGGGCGGCCCTCGGCGGACTCGGGCGCCACGTACGCGGGCGTGCCGACGAACTCGTGGGTGCGGGTCAGGCCCGGGGAGTCGGCAAGCCGGGCGATGCCGAAGTCGGTGAGCATCGGGTGCATCGCGCCGTCGGGGTCCTGCTTGAGCAGGACGTTCGCGGGCTTCAGGTCCCGGTGCACGACGCCGTCCGCGTGGCTCGCGGCGAGGGCGTCGGCGATCTGGGCGGTCATGAGGGCCGCCGCGACCGGCGTCATGGGGCCGTTCTCGCGGAGGTAGCGGTGCAGGTCGGGGCCCTCCACCAGGTCCATGACGAGGGCAAGGAGCTCGCCCTCGACGACCAGGTCACGGGTCCGCACGATGTTCGGGTGCGTGAGCCTGAGCAGGACGGACCGCTCGCGGAGGAACCGCATCACGATGTCCGCGTCGTTGGCGAGCTCTTCCTTCAGGACCTTGATCGCGACGGTCTCGCCGGGCTGGCCGGGTACGGCCGCCTCGGCACCCGCGGTCTCACGCTGGCGGGCTCGCCAGACGGTGCCCGTGGCGCCGCGCCCGAGCGGCTCCTCGAGCAGGTACTTGCTGCCTACCGGCCGCACGTCATGCTCCCTGCTGATCTGCTGATCTCGCTGGTGTGTCCGGACCCGGCTTCCCGCCGGAAGATGTTCCGACCCACTCTAGTGCCGCCGAACGGGGCACCGGCCGGTCACATTCCACGCCGGCCGCCGGGTGATCCGGATGGCTGTTCGGTGGGAAGACGCCCCCTGCGGGCCGTTGGTTGCCGGATGGCGTCGAATTGACCTTCGTCACGAAGGGATGACCCACGATCGCATCGGTCCAAGCAGGCACTTTTCCGAGCAGAGCCGACCAATCAAGATCACTTACGGGTGGCCGCCGGGCGTGTTGTCAGTGGCAGGTGCGAGGATGCTTCTCTGTTACTGGCCGACGTGGCCGTGTGCGGTGGGGGGAATCACAGCGCGAGTCCCCGTGCCCGGCGGCAAGGGCAGAAGGGACCGCTGACGGCGATGCAGATCCGGCTGACCGTCCTCGGGCCGCGCAGCGGCCAGACCGCCGAGCCCCATGGCCGCCTCGCCGCGCCGCGCGGCGCCTGTGACGTGCTGGTCACCGCCCCCGCGGGGACCGCTCTGGCCACCGTCGCCTCCGGTCTCGCCGCCGTCGTCGCGGGCGGCGAAGGACCCGTCGTCCTGTACGCGGAGTCGGAGCGCCTGGACGCCCAGCGCTGCACCCTCGGGGAGCCCCCGCTGATAGACGGGGCAGTGCTCTCCCTCGGCTCGCCCGCGGAGCCCGGACCCGAACTCGCCGGAGCGGCCGCCCAGTTGCACGTGGTCGCGGGCCCCGACGCGGGCGGCGTGCACCTCCTGCACGGCGGCCAGATCCGCGTGGGCCGCTCGGCGGACGCGGACGTCCCGCTGGACGACCCGGACGTCTCCCGGCTGCACTGCGCGGTGACGCTCACCCCGGACGGCCAGGTCACCGTCACGGACCTGGGGTCGACGAACGGCACGACGGTGGACGGCCACGAGATCACCGACCGCCCGGTGCGCCTGACCCCCGGCTCCCTGCTGCGGCTCGGCGAGTCCGCGCTGCGGTTCACCGCCGGGGACGGCACGGGCGGCGCGCTGCCGACGGCTCCGGACGGCGAGGGACACGTGCGCGTGCGGGTCACCGCGAGCGCCGACACTCCCCTCGACGCGCCCCCGGAAGCGGGCCGCGCGCCCTCGGACGGCACCCATCACGCGTACGGCTCGGCGGGCTGGGGCGCCGCGGGCGAAGTCGACCAAGGCAGTCACAGCGGGACCCACGGCACGTTCGGCCAGGCGTCCCCCACCGATGCGCCGCATGTGCCGCACGTGCCGCAGCAGGGCGGCGCCCCGGACGCCGAGTACACCCGCGTCGGCACCCCCTTGCGCGGGACGCCCGTGCCGCGCACCCTCCGCAAGCGGGGCGGTCTCTCGGCCTGGGCCCGTCGGCTGACGGGCGCCCGCGACGACGAGTACGGCCCCGCGGGCCACGAGGACGAGTCGTACGGGACCGGGAGCGACGCCCCCTTCCCCGAACCGACGGCCCCCACCCCGGAGGACCTCGCGGTGGCCGCCGCCGCGCGGACCCCGGAGTCCTGGCCCGACCCCGCGGCCCTGCTGCTCACGGCGCTCGGCCCCGGCCCCCGGCTCTGGGAGCGCGGGCCCGGCCACCCCGAGGCCCTCGCGGTCCGGCTCGGCACGGTGGACCGCGCGACCCCCGACGAGCGCGGCCTGCTGCCCGCCGTCCCCGTGACGGTCAGCCTGCGGGAGGCGGGCGCGCTCGGCCTCGCGGGCCCGCGCGAGCGGCTCACGGGCCTCACCCGTGCCGTCGTCGCCCAGCTCGCCGCGCTGCACTCCCCCGACGCCCTGGAGATCGTGCTGCTCAGCACGGACCGGGCCCGGCCCACGCCGGAGCGCACCGCCGAGTGGTCCTGGCTCGGCTGGCTCCCGCACCTGCGGCCCCTGCACGGCCAGGACTGCCGCCTCCTCCTCGCCTACGACCGCGAGCAGGCGGCCGCACGCACCGGAGAGCTGCTGCGGCGCCTGGACGACCACGTGGCGGACCAGGCGTCCGCTGCCGACGACGACAGCGCCGTTGCGAGCGCCCCGGACGCGAGGCCCCGCACCGTAGTCGTGGTGGACGGCGACCCCGGGTCGGCCGGGCTGCGCGAAGCCGTGGTGCGGCTGACGCGGGAAGGGGCCGGGGCCGGCATCCATGTCGTCTGCCTGGCGGAGACCCCCGCCGCGTCACCCGCCTCCCCGGTGACGGCCACGTACGAGGCCGCGTGCTCCGTGTCGCCCGCCTTTCGCGCCTGCGGTGCCGTCGCGCTGCTCAGCGGTGACGTGGCCACCGCGCTGCGGCTGCTGCGGACCGTGGACGGCCGCATCGCGGGGCACGGCACGGTCGCCGCGGTGGACGCGGTGTCGCAGGCCTGGGCCGAGCGCTTCGCCCGCGCCCTCGCGCCTTTCCGCACGGACGGGGCGCCCGGCGACGGCCACGCGCGCGTGTCCGCTCCTCTGCCCCAAATGGCGCGCCTCCTGGACGAGTTGGGGCTCGCCAGGGCCACTCCCGCGTCCCTGATGGCGCGGTGGGCCGCGGCCGCCGACGACGCCGAGGCGCTGGGCGGGCGGGCCTGGGCGGTGCTCGGCGCGGGCCCGCGCGGCCCCGTGGTCATGGACCTCGCCGCCGAGGGACCGCACGTCCTGGCCGAGGGCCCTTCGGGCAGCGGGCGTACGGAACTGCTGCGTTCCCTGGCCGCCTCGCTGGCCGCGGCCGAGCGCCCTGACCGTCTCGGCATGGTCCTGATCGACGGACGCGACACCACGGGAAGCGGCGGCAGCGGCACGAACGGCGGGAACATCCGGCTGGTCGAAGGCCTCGCGGTCTGTACGGACCTGCCGCACGTCACGACGCACCTCGCCGCCAACGACCCGGTCCGGATGCGGGAGTTCGCCCAGTCGCTGACCGCCGAGCTGAAGCGGCGCGCCGAGCTTCTGGGGCGGCTCGGGTTCGCCGAGTGGCACGCGCAGACACCTCAGGCCGGTGTGTCCGGCGGGAGCGGCGTCAGCGTGGGAAGCGGGGGCGGTGGCGGCGGCGGCGATCTGGACACTCCGCCGAGTTCCACGATGCGGCTGCGGCCCGTCGCCGCCCGCAAGGGGATCGAGCCGGGGCCTCCTCTGCCCCGGCTCGTCGTGCTCGTCGACGACTTCGACGCGCTGCTCTCCCCCGCGCTCGGGTCCCCGGGGCGGCCCGCCGCGGGCTCCGTCGTGCGGGCGCTCGAAGCCGTGGCACGGGACGGGGAGCGGCTCGGGGTGCACCTGGTCGCCACCACCGCGCGCAGCGAGCGGATGCCGGAGACGGAGCTGGGGCGGCGGGCGACGCTGCGGATCGTCCTTGACGCGGTCACCCCGGGGCCGGAGGAACCGGCCCCGGGCCGGGGCGAGTTGCGTACGGCCGACGGCCGGGTGAGCCCCTTCCAGGCGGGGCGGGTCACGGGACGCATTCCGCGTACGTCCACGGTGCGGCCCACGGTCGTCCCGCTGGAGTGGGAGCGGATGGGTGATCCCCCGGCCCGGCGCCCGGTGCGTGAACTGGGCAACGGACCGACGGACTTGGCGCTCCTGGCCAGCGCGCTGGAGCGGGCCGCCCGCTCTGTCGCCGCGGATCAGGTGCCCTCTCTCCTTTAGGGCCCTACACCTCGTGACGGGACGTCACAACGCCATCACGATCAGCTGGTTGACACTGTTTGCGCTCTTGCCGCCCCTCCCCGCGCGGGCGTAGACAGACCGCACGGGACTCGCCATGGCAGAGAAACGGGGCAGTGATGCGCAGCACTCTTCGAACACGCAGGGCACCGCACCACCGGCGTACCACCGCCAAATTCGCCGCGGCCTTCGTCGCGGGCGCGCTCGCGCTCACCGTCACCGCGTGCGGCGGCGACGGCGACGACGACGGGGACAAGGGCGACAAGGGCGGCGGCAAGGAGAGCGCAGCCGCGGTGAAACTGCCCAAGCTGGACGGGCAGACCGTCTCCGTGGCCGCCGTGTGGGGCGGCTCCGAGCGGAAGGTCTTCCTCAAGGTTCTCGACGAGTTCGAGAAGCGGACCGGGGCCGAGGTCACCTTCGTGCCGGCGCAGGACCCCATCATCAGCTTCCTGGAGTCGAAGGTGGCGGGCGGGCAGCCGCCGGACGTCGCGATGCTTCCGCAGGTCGGCGCGATCGAGCAGGCCGTGGAGAACAAGTGGGCCAAGCCGGTCGGGCCCGAGGCGCAGAAGCAGCTCGACTCGAACTACGACCAGGGCTGGCAGGATCTCGGGGCCGTCGACGACAAGCAGTACGGCGTGTACTTCAAGGCCGCCAACAAGTCCCTGGTCTGGTACAACACCGAGGTCTTCGACAACGCGGGCGCCAAGGAGGCGAAGACCTGGGACGACTTCATGAAGACGGCCCAGACCGTGTACGACTCCGGGGTGCCGCCGATATCGGTCGCGGGCGCCGACGGCTGGACCCTCACCGACTGGTTCGAGAACATCTACCTCTCGCAGGCGGGTCCGGAGAAGTACGACGACCTCGCCGAGCACGAGATCAAGTGGACGGACCCCTCCGTGAAGGAGGCGCTGACCACGCTCGGGGAGCTCTTCGGCAAGAAGGGCTTCGTCGCGGGCGGCGCGAACGGCGCGCTGCAGACCGAGTTCCCCGCCTCCGTGAAGCAGACGTTCACCGGCGGCGACCAGCCCAAGGCGGGCATGGTCTTCGAGGGCGACATGGTCTCGCTGCCGATCTCGGAGACGAAGGCCAAGGTCGGCACGGACGCCAAGGTGTTCCCGTTCCCTGCGGTCGGCGACGGTGAGTCCCCCGCGGTCGTCGGCGGTGACGCCGCCGTGGCGCTGAAGGACAGCAAGGGCGCCCAGGCGCTGCTGACCTTCCTCGCCTCGCCGGACTCGGCCAAGATCTGGGCCGAGGCGGGCGGCTTCGTCTCGCCGAACAAGAAGCTCGACCTGGCGGCGTACCCGAACGACGTGCAGCGGGGCATCGCCAAGGCACTGATCGCCGCGGGCGACGACATCCGCTACGACATGTCCGACCAGGCCCCGCAGGCCTTCGGCGGCACGCCGGGCAAGGGCGAGTGGAAGGCGCTGCAGGACTTCCTGAAGAACCCCAAGGACGTCGCGGGCACCCAGAAGGCGCTGGAGACGGCCGCCGCCGCGGCCTACAAGGACTGACGCGGTGGCGTCCGCGAACGCCGGGGGCACGCCGAGTGCGGCGCTGCCCCCGGCCCCCGAGCCGCGCAAGAGTGTGACGGGCACGCGCAAGGGCGTGGCGGTGCTGTTCCTGGCACCGGCGCTCGTGCTGCTCGGCGCGCTCGTCCTCTACCCCATCGGGTACTCGGTCTTCCGGAGCTTCTTCGACAAGTCGGGCGACTTCACGGCGTTCGGCAACTACAAGACGCTGTTCACGGACGACACCATCCTGACCGCGATCAAGAACAACGCGATCTGGGTGGTCGTCGCCCCGACCCTCGCGACCGGGCTCGGCCTGATCTTCGCCGTGCTCACCGAACGGATCCGCTGGGGAACGGCGTTCAAGCTGGTCATCTTCATGCCGATGGCGATCTCGATGCTCGCGGCCGGCATCATCTTCCGGCTCGTGTACGAGTCGGACCCGGACCGGGGTGTCGCCAACGCCGTGATGGTGGGGGTGCACGACACGTTCGCCGAGTCGTCCGCCTTCCCGCAGGCGCATCCCAGTACGCAGTCGCCGCTGAAGTCGGCGAGCGGCGGCGCGTTCATCACGCGCAAGCCGGTCAGCGCGGGCACCGCGGTGGTGCTCCCGCTGACGGGTGTCGCGCCGGACAACATGCCGGGGGACGCCAAGTCCGCCGCGGCCGCGAAGCCGGACCCCGACAAGGTCACCGGGACGGCCTGGCAGGACTTCACGCGCGGCAAGGGCAGGGGCGAGATCAACGCCCCGGACAAGGCCGAGTTCGGCTATCCCGGGATCAAGATCGAGGCCGTCAAGGACGGCAAGGTGGTGGCGTCCACCGAGGCCGCGGCGGACGGCACCTTCGCGCTCCCCAAGGAGGCGGACGGGGCGCAACTCCGCTTCCCCGCGTCGAACTTCCGCGAGCCGTACAACGGCGTGGACTGGCTGGGCCCCTCCCTCATCACGCCCGCGGTGATCGGCTCGTACCTGTGGATCTGGGTGGGCTTCGCGATGGTCCTGATCGCGGCGGGTCTCGCCAGCGTGCCGCGTGAACTCCTGGAGGCCGCCCGCGTGGACGGTGCCAACGAGTGGCAGGTGTTCCGCAGGATCACGGTGCCGATCCTCGCGCCGGTGCTCGCGGTGGTGGCGGTCACGCTCATGATCAACGTACTGAAGATCTTCGACCTGATCTTCATCATCGCGCCGAACTCCTCGAAGGACGACGCGAACGTCCTGGCGCTCCAGCTCTACAACTCCGCGTTCCTCGACGAGGATTCGGGGGTGGCGAGCGCGATCGCCGTGCTGCTCTTCCTCCTCGTGATCCCGGTGATGCTCTTCAACGTGCGGCGACTTCGGCGGGAGGCTCGGCGATGACCACCCAAGTCGAAGTGGTGAAGGCGAAGCAGTCGGTGGGCGGGCGGATCGTCTCCGTCCTGAGCGGCACCGCCGTACGCGTCTTCCTCGTCGTCGTCGCGCTGTTCTGGCTGGTGCCGACGATCGGTCTGCTGCTCGGTTCGCTGCGCACGTCGGCCGACATGGCGGAGAGCGGCTGGTGGAAGGTCTTCAGCACGCCGTCGCAGATGACGCTGGACAACTACACGACCCTCCTCAAGGACGAGACGATCACCGACTCGATCCTGTCCAGCATCATGATCACCGTTCCGGCGACGCTGCTCGTCGTGATCATCGGGTCCCTCGCCGGATACGCCTTCGCGTGGATGGAGTTCCCGGGCCGCGACTGGTGGTTCCTCGGTGTGGTCGGGCTGCTCGTGGTGCCGGTGCAGGTGGCGCTGCTCCCGGTGTCGAAGATCTTCGGCGCGATCGGGATCTTCGAGTCGACGGTCGGCGTGGTCATCTTCCACGTGGCCTTCGGCCTGCCGTTCGCGATCTTCCTGCTGCGGAACTTCTTCGCGGAGATCCCCCGCGAACTCCTGGAGGCCGCACGCCTGGACGGAGCCGGTGAACTGCGGCTCTTCTTCCGGGTGGTGATGCCGCTGGGCGCGCCGGCGATCGCCTCGCTCGGCATCTTCCAGTTCCTCTGGGTCTGGAACGACATGCTGATCGCGCTGATCTTCGCCGACTCCAAGAGCCCGCCGATCACGGTCGCGCTGCAGCAACAGGTGCGGTCCTTCGGCGACAACGTGCAGATCCTGGCCCCGGGCGCGTTCATCTCGATGGTGATCCCGCTGGCTGTCTTCTTCGCGTTCCAGCGGCAGTTCGTGTCCGGTGTGATGGCGGGTGCGGTGAAGTAACCGGCCACCCGGCGACACAGGCACGTGCGTTCGACGAGTGAGGCGGGCCCGGCACCGGGTCCCCCTCACTCGCGTCCATCCCCCGTATGCCATATACGGCGTAACCCGACCGGACGTCCGGGCGTTTTCGGGCAGTATGCCCGCGTCGACCCATGGATGTGCCTTGCCCCGGTTCAGTGTCATCGTGCCCGTGTACAAGGTGCAGGCCTATCTGCACGCATGCCTGGAGTCCGTACTCGGGCAATCGTTCACGGATCTTGAGCTGATCGTGGTCGACGACGCCTCCCCCGACGCGTGCGGCGCCCTCATCGACGAGTGCGCGGCCCGCGACACCCGGGTCAAGGCCGTCCACCTCAAGGAGAACGTCGGCCTCGGCCGGGCCCGCAACGCCGGCATGGAGCGCGCCGGCGGCGACTACCTGATCTTCCTCGACAGCGACGACACCCTCACCCCGGACTCCCTGCACGCGATCTCCGACCGCCTCAAGGAGACGGACGAACCCGACGTCCTGCTCTACGACTACGCGCGCGTCTTCTGGTCGGGCGAGGCCGTGCGCAACCAGTTCGCGAACCTCCTCAAGGAGGAGGGCCGGGCCCCGTTCCGGCTGGTCGACCGGCCCGGCCTGCTGCGCCTCCTGATGGTCGCCTGGAACAAGGCCTACCGCCGCGAGTTCATCGAACGCGAGGCCCTCGCTTTCCCGCCCGGACTCTACGAGGACACGCCCTGGACCTATCCGGTCCTGATGAAGGCGGACACGATCGCCACCCTCGACCGTGTCTGCGTGCACTATCTGCAGCGCCGCAGGGGCAGCATCCTGCGCACCACGACGCGCAGGCACTTCGAGATCTTCGACCAGTACGAGCGGGTCTTCGCGTTCCTCGACGCGCACCCGGAGCTCTCCGCGGCCTGGCGGCCCCTCCTCTTCCGGCGGATGATCGACCACTACTCGACGGTCTTCACCAAGCACGACCGGCTGCCGCGCGGCAGCCGCGCCGCGTTCCTGCGCAGGGCCCGCACCCACTACCGCCGCTACCGCGTCCCCGGCGCCCGCCCACGCGCCAGCACCCGGGTGCGGCACGGCCTGGTGCGCCTGGGCACACACCGCACCTACCGGACCCTGTGGACGGCACTGCGGGTCAGATCGCGGGCCAAGCGGTACGCGGCGACCGCCCGGCGCCGCGCCAAGGGCGCCGTGCTGCAACTGCACTACCGCGTCCAGCTGCGCCTGCCGCTGCGCGCCGACCGGGCGGTCTTCTCCTCGTACTGGGGCCGCGGCTACGGCTGCAACCCCGGCGCCCTGGAGGCCGCGCTGCGCGAGCACGCCCCGCACGTGCGCACCGCGTGGATCGCGGACCCGGCCCACCACCACACCCTGCCGACGGCCACCCGCAGGCTGCGCCCCGGCACGGCCGCGTACTGGAGTGCCCTCGCGCGCTCCAAGTACCTCGTCAACAACGTCAACTTCGACCGCAGGCTCGTCAAGCGGCCCGGCCAGATCATGATCCAGACCCAGCACGGCACACCCCTGAAGCTGATGGGCCTGGACCTCCAGGACCGGCCGGCCGCCGCCCGTGACATGGACTTCGGCGCCCTCCTGCGCAACGCCGACAAATGGGACTACGTCCTGTCGTCGAACCGCCACTCCACGCTGGTCTGGGAGCGCGTCTACCCCGCCTCGTTCACCACGCTCGAGTACGGCTACCCGCGCAACGACATCTACCAGCGGGCGAGCTCCGCCGACGTGGCCCGCCTGCGCGAGTCCCTCGGCATCCCGCACGGCGCCGTCGCGATCCTCTACGCGCCCACCCTGCGCGACTACCGCCACTCCCAGCTGCGCTCCCTCGACCTGGAGCGGCTGCTGCACGGTCTCGGCCCGCGCTTCGTCGTCCTGACCCGCGCCCACCACTCGTACGGGGAGCCCCTGGCCCCCTCGTCGGACCGCCTGATCGACGTGTCGGACCACCCCAGCGTCGAGTCGCTCTGCCTGGCGTCCGACGCCCTGGTCACGGACTACTCGTCGCTGATGTTCGACTACGTCAACCTCGACCGCCCGGTCGTCCTGCACGCCACCGACTGGGAGGCGTACGAGGCGGCCCGCGGCACCTACTTCGACGTGCGCGAGTTCCCGCCCGGCGCCATCGCCCGCAGCGAGGACGAACTCATCGACATCTTCGCCACCGGCCACTGGCGCGGCTCGCGCTCGGCGCAACTGCGCGCCGCCTTCCGAAACCGCTTCTGCGTGTACGACGACGGGCGAGCCGCTGAACGAGTCGTGAGGCATGTGGTGCTCGGTGAGACTGGGGGTCTACCGTCGGTGGCACCCCTGGCGGACCGGCATCCGGCGCCGGCCGCGGGGATGGCCGACGAGCCGCTGCCGCGGGCCGACACCCGTCCCGCTCCGCGCTTCTGACCCCCCGCACCGTCCTCCTCCCCCCATCCCCGGGACCAGACATGCCGCTCGGGACGTTCGTGACGCAGGGGGCGCCCCTCACCGCTCCAGAAGCTCGAAAAGTGCTTCCCAGCGTTCGAGCACCCGCGCCTCGGAGAACCGCTGCACGTTCAGCCGCGCCCGCTCCCCCATCGCGTCCCGCAGCCGTGGGTTGCCGGTGAGGCGCAGGAGGCGGTCGGCGAGGGCCTCGATGTCACCGGCGGGGGCGAGCAGGCCGTCCTCGCCGTGGCGCACGATCTCGCGGACGCCGGGTGCGCAGTCGAAGGCCGCGCACGGCACCGCGCTGGCCATCGCCTCCATCAGGGCCAGCGGGAAACCCTCGCCGCGGGACGACTGCACGAAGAGGGAGCTCTCGGCGAGCACACCGGGCACGTCGCTGGTGCGGCCACGCCACTCCACCGATCCGTCCAGGCCCAGGCGCGTGCACTGCCGCCTGAGGTCGGCCTCGTCCGCTCCGGCGCCGTAGATCCGCAGCGTCCAGTCGGGGCGCTGCGGGGCCACGAGCGCCCAGGTGTCGACGAGCATGTCGACGCCCTTCTGGTCGGCGAGCCTGCCGATGCTGCAGACCACCTTGCCCTCGCGCTGTGAGGGCACTTCGGGGAGGCGGGCCAGGGCGTTGGGCATCGCGCCGACGTTGTGCATGCCGTCGGTGATCCAGTCGTCGGCGTCCTCCTGGGTGAGCGCGAGCCAGCGGTCCACCGAGGGGTAGCTGCGCTTGACCGCGCGGTAGCGGTGGCAGGCGCGGGTGTAGGCGTACGACTCGTGGCTCATGCCGATGATGCGCAGGCCCGCGGTGTCCGCCTCCCTGATCCACTCCATCGGCCAGACCTGCGTGACGATGGCGACCGCGCCGGGGCGCGCGGCACGGAAGAGCTCCGAGAGCCGGTCGACGGTGCGGCGCTTGGCGGCGACCCGAGCAGCCTCGCGACGGCGCGCCACCACGTTGAGGCGGCCGAGGCCGCGCGCCGGGCGCGGGCTCGCGGGATGCTCGGCGTAGAGGCTGGTCACGGGGTAGCCGCGGTCGTCCGGGAGGGCCAGTTTCAGCTCGGCCTCGTGGACGCCGATGACGTGCACCCGGTGGCCGTTGCGCTGGAAGAGCCCGGCCATCTGGTGGGCCCACGCGGTGACGCCGCCGAGTTCGTCGACGGTGTTCGCCACGAGGAAGAGATCGCGGCTCTTCGTCGGGGCCACGATCCTCTTGGTCGCGATCGTCGTGGTCATGCCCCGCCCCTCTGCTCCGTGTCCCCTGCCTGCACCCCTGATCGCGCCCCGAAGAGGGCGTCCACCACGTCGGCCGCGGCCGACCCCTTGTCGTACGCGCCGAACCGCGCGGCGAACGCCCGCCGGGGCCCGGCCCACGCGCCGTCGGCCTGTTTCAGCGTGGCGAGCACGCGCAGCAGCTCGTCCTCCGTCTCCACGACGGGCCCGCCCGCGTCGTCCCGCAGCGCGAAGTAGCTGCCGCGCTCGGCCGCGTACGCGTCGAGGTCCGGCGCGAAGTGCACCATCGGCCGGTCGAGGAGCGCGAAGTCGAACATGATCGACGAGTAGTCGGTCACCAGGACGTCGGCGAGGCAGAGCAGCTCGGTCGTGTCGTGGTGCGCCGAGACGTCGATGACGGTGCCCGGCGGGCAGAGGGGCAGCTCGGCCGCCTCGGAGTAGTGGGCGCGCACCAGGAGGACGTGGGTGTCGCCGAAGCGGTCGGCGAACCTGCGTACGTCGAGGGGCAGTTGGACCGGCGTGTTGTTCTTGGGCAGCCCGCGGAACGTCGGCGCGTACAGGACCACCGTCTTGTGGTCGGGGATGCCCAGGTCGCCGGCCACGGACGGCCGGGGGAAGCGGCCCGAGGCCTCGTCGCGTGCGCGCGCGGCGACCAGGCGGTCGTTGCGCGGGTATCCGCAGCGCAGCAGCCGGTCCTCGGGGATGCCGTACGCGCGGGCGAGGGTGTGCACGTCGTGTTCGGAGCGCACCAGGAAGTGGTCGAAGCGGTCCACGGCCTGGCGCAGACGGTCGCGCTGCGGGGCGTTCTGCGTCTTCAGGCGTGCCTCGTCGAAGCCCATGCGCTTGTACGCGGAGCCGTGCCAGGTCTGGAGATACGTGGTGTGGCGCGGCTTGTCCAGGGCGTGCGGGAAGCCCTGGTTGTCGATCCAGAACTCGGCGCGGGCCAGGGCCCACAGATACCGCCAGGACCAACGGCGCACCAGGCGGGCGGAGTCGGGGTAGCCGTCGGCCGAGGTGGCGTACGCCCAGGTGCAGCGCAGCCGCAGCCCCCGGTCGACGATCTCCTGGTGGATCGCGCGCGGGCTGTCGCCGTAGCACCTGCCCATGTGGCTCTCGAAGACGACCGAGCCCTTGCTGACGGGGAGGCGCCGCAGCACCCGGCGGTAGACGCGCAGCTTGACCCCCTTGCCGTGGAGCCCGTCCCACCGCTTGCGCAGGGCGCGCAGCCGCAGCCGGAGTTTGCGCGCGGGCCGGAAGTGGGTGGCGTAGTGCAGTGCCGCGCGCAGCGTGCGGGCGGCACGGTGGCGGGGCATGAGGCGCAGCTCCACATTGTTCGCGCCGGTGACGGTGACGCCTTGGCTCTGCCCCACGGTCTCCGGTTCGGCGACGAGTTCGGTGGTCATGTCCTGTCCGCCGGCCGCGAGATGGAGCCGCGGCTCCCAGGTGCGGTCGCCGGCGCCGAGGTCCCGCAGCCGGGCGGTGAGGACCACCGTGGCGCGCCAGAGGACCGCGCCGCCGTCGTAGTGCACCTCGTCCACGGGTACGCGAAAGCCCCGCCGTCCCGCGCCCTGGACCCGCACGTCGAGCCGGGCGGTGAGCGGCGGCCGGTCGGGCAGCAGAGCGCCGGGCAGTACGACCCGGCCTTCGAGGACCGCCTTGCCCGCCTCGACGTCGCACCTGGTGAGGCGGTTCAGGAGACGCACCTCGCCCACCTCCTGGTGCTGATGGCCGAGTTCACTGACGTCGAGCACCTCACGCACGCGGGGGTCGTCGAGCCCGTCCGCGCGCCAGTAGACCTTCCCCTCCCGCTCGGTCAGCTCCGAGACGACGGTGCCGGGCCTGGCGAGCGCGTACGCCGCCGCGAGGACACCATCCGTGTCGCCGTCCGCGAGCAGCCGTACGCACACCCGCTCCACGGGGGCGAGGGCGTCCAGGGCGCGCAGGTCGACGCGGCCCCGGAGGTGCGGGGCGGTCCCGTCGGTGGCGCGGCGCCGTTCCTCGGCGGTGAGCTGGGGGAACGTACGGGCGCAGGGCAGCACTTGGTCGACGAGGAAGGACCGCTCGCGCTGGTCGGCCAGGTCGAGGCGGCCCAGGCTCACCAGGAGTCCGGCGACGCGGGCGTTGGCGGTGGCGAGCGCCGGGGTCTCGCGGGCGGGGGCGGGCGGTGCGCGGTGGGTGGTGATCAGGTTCGGCACGAGGGTGAGGGTGCGGGCGCCGAGGGCGGCCTCGACGCCGAAGAGGACCTCGCTGTGGTCGAGGTCCCGCGCGTACCGGAGACGCAGCCGGTCGAGGACGTCGCGGCGGACGCAGAATCCGGTGATCAGCGAGTCCCTCGCGACGAGTTCGGGGGCGTCGGAGAGGTTCTCGATGCTCCTTGTCCTGGCGTGCAGTCGCGCCTGCCAGTCCGGCCCGCGCTCCTTCTTGCCGCTGCCCGTGAGCCGCGTCCAGCGTCCCGCCACCAGGTCGGCCCCGGTGGAGCGCGCGGCGTCGAAGAGGTTGCGGCAGGCGTGCTGTTCCAGGACTTCGCCGTCGCCGAGCACGATGACGTAGCGCCCGCGTGCCGCGTCGAGCCCGAGGTTCCGCGCGACGGCGACCGGCAGCTCACCGTCGGTACTCACGAGGCGTACCCGGTGCGGCTGGTCGGCGGCGAGCTCCCGCGCCGCGTCACGCGCGGGGCCGTCGGCGCCGGGGTCGACGACGACCGCCTCGACGTTGCCCATCGTCTGGTCGAGCACGGACCCCACCGACTGCCGCAGCGCCTCGGCGTCCGTTCCGGCGACCACGACGCAGCTGACGTCGTGCAGGTCGGGCGTGCTCATGCGCGGCCTCCTTCGAGCATGGCGTCCACCACTCCCGCCGCCGCGTTCCCGTCGTCCAGGTCGCAGAAGACCTCGCGGAACCTGTCGTACTTGTCGGCGTACGCGGCGGTGGCGGCCCGCGGGTCGCGCAGCGCGGCGATCACCTCGTCGCTCGTGGCGAGCAGCGGGCCCGGCGCCTGCGCCTCGAAGTCGAAGTAGAAGCCGCGCAGGGTGTCGCGGTAGTGGTCGAGGTCGTGGGTGTGGAAGAGCATCGGGCGCCCGGTCTGCGCGAAGTCGAACATCAGGGACGAGTAGTCCGTGACCAGGACGTCGCTGATCAGGAGCAGTTCGCTGACGTCGGGGTGGCGCGTGACGTCGCGGACGAAGTCCGAGCCGGGGACGGTGCCGCCGACGAGGTAGTGCCTGCGGACCAGGAGCACCGTGTCGTCGCCGACGGCGCGTTCGGCGGCCTCGAAATCCAGCTGGAGGTCCAGGGCGTAGCGTCCTGCCTGCTTGGGCTGGTTCTCGCGCCAGGTGGGCGCGTAGAGGACGACGCGTCTGTCCTCGGGGATGCCGAGCCGTTCGCGCACGGAGGCCGCGACCTTCGCGCGGTCGGCGGCGTGCAGCAGGTCGTTGCGCGGATAGCCGCGTTCCAGGACCTCGCCGGTGTAGCCGAAGGCGCCGCGCAGGAGAGGCGTCGAGAAGCGGTTGGGGGAGACCAGCAGGCTCCACTGGTCGGCGCGTCCCGGCAGGGTCGCCATGTAGGCGCGGTCCGCGGAGGCGTGGCCCGCGACGTCGCGGCCGATGCGCTTGAGCGGGGTGCCGTGCCAGGTCTGTACGACGTACTGGCCCTCGGCGCGCTCGAACCATTCGGGCAGCTGGGTGTTGGTCACGATGTACCGGCAGCGGGCGAGGGCCTCGTGCCACTCGGCGCTCCACAGAGTGAGCGGCATGGCGCTCTCGGGGAGCGCCACCTGCTGGTCGCGGACCACCCACAGGTGTTCCAGCTCCGCGCCTCGTGCGACCAGTTCCTCGTGCACGGCGCGGGGCGAGTCGGAGTACTGCCGTCCGTCGAAGCTGCAGTACAGGACGGCGTCGCGCAGGGGCCCGCCGCGCCGGGCCGCGTACTCCTCGCGCAGTCTGCGCTGGCGCGGGCCGCCCCGGTCGGCCACGGACAGCGCGGAGCCCGAGCGCAGGTGGAGGCCGTCGTGGGCGTGGCGCTTCAGGCTGATCTCACGGCCGGACCTGGTACGCGTGAGGGGCAGTTCGCGGCCCTTGCCCGGGGCCACGCACACGGCGGTGTACTGCTCGGGGTCGCCCTCGCCCGGCGCACGCAGGAAGAGGTTCCAGCGTCCTTCGGAGAGCGGCAGGGTCCCTCCGGGTCCTGGCACGGCCTCGGGCCGCAGCGCCGCCGTGAACCGCCCGCCCTCGATCCGCACCGGCACCACGGCCTCGTCGCCGTGGCCGCCGTGCACGAGGACCAGCTCCGCGGCGCGGGCCTGTGCGTCGGGGTGACTGCCCTCGACGATCAGCTCGTCGTCCCAGGTCACGGTGTCGGCGAGCGGCCGCTCGGTCTGGTCGCGCAGCTCCAGGTTGCCCGACGCGTTGGCGAGGACGAGGAGTTCACGTCCCGGAAGGAGTGCGTACCGCCCGGCCGGCACGTCGGGGCAGGCGGCGAGCGGTGTCCGGTCGCCGCCTTCGCGGATTACCGAGACGCCCCACGGGTCGGCCTTGCGCGGTTCGCCGGTGCGCTCGTCCTCCGCGGCGTGGAAGAGGCCGAGCGGCACGTCGGCGCTGAAGTCGCGGCCGGTGGCCAGGGCGGGGACGTCGTGCCTCTCCTTGGTGGCCCAGTTCTCCACCCGCAGGGCGTCGACGCCCCGCGTCTCCCCCGGGGCGAGCCGCCCGTGCAGCCGGATCGTGCCGCCGCAGCCCTCGTGGGTGACGAGCCGCGCGGCCACCCGCTCCGTGCGCAGCCTCAGCCGCCCCTTGCTGAGGGTGACGGCGACTCGCAGGAACTCCTCCAGATAACGCACGGGAAGCCGTGGCGGGCTGCTCGTCCTGACCGGCCCGGTGCGGGGCAGGAGCGCGCTGACCACGCCCATCTCCAGTTTCCAGGTGGTGCTGCGGCGCTTGGTGACGGTCCTGCGGGGGTCGATGACCGTCTCGAACCCCGACCGGTCGTAGCTGTGCAGGCCCTGTTTGGAGCGGTACGTCGCCTCGCGCGCCCGCACCGTGCGCAGCTTGAGCGGCAGGACGCGCCGCCGCCCGGCCCGCAGCCAGGCGACCCGGGCGCGCGCCCCGACCCGTCCCGCGGGCAGGTTGGGGATGTAGGCGTAGCCCTTGAGCCGCAGCCTGCCCTGTTCGTCCCAGGCGACGTGCGTGAGCTGCGCGGAGAGCGGCAGGTCGGAGCGTTTCAGGGCGACGGTCTCGCGCGGCAGCCCTCTGATCCCGGGGTACTCGGCCCGGCGCCCGCGCAGGCCGCGGACCTGGAAGGCGTCGGGGTTGGCCTTCTCGTGTGCCATGAAGGCGAGCAGGTCGGTGACGCGGCGCGCGCGGATGAGCTGCCAGCGCACGCGCAGGGCGAGCGGAAGCGCGGCCAGGACCGCGGGGTCGACGGTGTCGGCGAAGGCGTTGGCCTGCTCCATGAAGACGTCGTGGTACGTGGCGTCGCCGTGCGGCAGGGCCTCCATGAAGAGCCACAGGTCCCCGGACAGGACCGTCGTGTCATAGCGCCGCTTGGCCTCCGCGAGGACCTCGCCCTGCGGTGTGCCCGCCGTCTCGGCGGCCTTCGACGCGAGGAAGCCACTGGCCTCGAGGACGGCGGCGACGCGGTCGCGGACGGCGCGGGGCTTGGCGCGGCGGGTGGTGATGGAGCCGTCGCGGTCGCGCCAGAGGTAGACGGGCTCCTTCAGTACGTCGACGGATTCGGCGAGGAAGTGGGCGGGGATCATCACCGGGGTGTCCTCGAAGAGGACGCCCTCCGGGAAGGTGAGGGCGTGGCGGTCCCAGAAGTCCCTGCGGAAGACCTTGTTGCAGGCGATGCGGTCGCCGAGCAGCTCCCAGTCGCGGGTGACGTGCGTGCCGCTGCGCTCGCTCCCCATCATCTTGCGGAACATCGGCGACTGCTCGCTGCGGTCGCCGGAGCGCAGCCGGTGGACGTTGCCGGTGACGAAGTCGGAGCCCGACTTCGCGAGTGCCGCCAGCATCCGCTCGTACGCGTCCCGCGGGACGACGTCGTCGCTGTCGACGAACGTCAGATACGTGCCCCGTGCCTCGCGCACCCCCGTGTTGCGGGCCGCCCCGAGCCCGGCGTTCTCCTGCTCGACGAGACGGAATCTGGCGTCCGCTGCGGCGAACTCGCGGGCGATGCGCGGGCTCCCGTCGGTCGACCCGTCGTTGACCATGACGACCTCGATGTCCGGCATGGTCTGCTCCGCCAGCGACCGCAGGCAGGGGGCGAGAAATTCCTCGACGTTGTAGACGGGGACGACGACGGCGAGTCGGGGTGTCATGCGCTGCGCACATTCCTTCCGGGGAGCTGACGGGCACGGCCGCGTGTCCTGCCGAGGGCCACTCGGATAACCACCACCGCCCTTCCGGGTCACCCGCACAGAGCCATTCGAGTGATCTCGCGAGAGGGCCCGGCACCCGGTGGCCGAGGCCGCCGGGCACGGGGCCCGCTCAGGTGCCGCAGCCCGGTCAGGGCTTCACGGCGATGCGTCCTTCGTCCATGCGCAGGAGCAGCAGCCGCTCCCCGGTCTTGTCCATGAACTCGTCGACCGCCTGGCGCGAGCCCTGCCAGTAGCCGTAGTCGTCGATGAGCAGGACGCCGCCGCTCACCAACCGGGAGTACAGGTGCTCCAGTTCGTGCTTCGTGGAGGCGTACCAGTCGGTGTCCAGGCGCAGGATCGAGATCTGCTCGGGTGCCTCGCGCGGGACGGTCTCCTCGACCATTCCCTTGACGTAGTGCACGCGCTCCTTGGGGTAGGGCACCTTCTCGAAGCCGGACTTGACGTCGTCCAGGGAGGCGACCGCCCAGATCGGGCGGTCCTTGCCCTGGAGCTTGAGCAGTTCCTCGGCGGACTTGCCGTCGAGGCGCAGGTCCTCCTCGGTGGGCGGGGTCATGCCCTCGAAGGTGTCGAAGAGGTACAGGTCGCGCTCGGTGTCACCGGCGGCGAGCAGGGCCTTGGCGCAGGCCTGCATCGAACCTCCGCGCCACACACCGCACTCGACGATGCCGCCGGGGATGTCGTGCCGCACGACGTGCCGGGTCGCCAGGATGAAGGCGTTCAGCCGTTCGGGAGAGGTCATCGTGTACGGCTTCACCGCACGGATGATCTCCTTCGCCTCTTCGTCGTAGTCGGCGGGGAGGTTCAGGGCCTTCGGCTTCGGCTTCGGTGCCGGGGCGGGCTTCGGCGCCGGGGCGGCCGCCGCTCGCTGGGCCGGCACCGGCCTGCGTGTCAGCTGATATCCGGTCAGTTGCTTCAGTGCGCCGTTCACAGCGCGTCGCCATGCCATGGGAGCGGACAGTACGCGCCAAACGCCCCTGATGCCAGGTTTCGTCAACATGAAGTCATTTGACATCACTTGTCGCCGAAACGGGCTGTTCGTCGGTCTCGCGCGGCGCCACCACCTTCGGCCTGCCGCAGTCGGCGCGGCCCTCGACGGGCTTGGGCAGCGGGACCCCGTCGACGCCACCGATCCTGTTCGCCCACCAGTTGGTCGTGCCGCGCACGAACGCCATGGTGAGGGCCGGGTAGTTCTTGGGGCGCTGGAACACGCCGACGGAGTCACCCCAGTAGGCGTGCTTGGCGTCGATGCTTCCGTAGGCGTGGCGGATGCCGTTCATGGGCGGGAAGTCCGTGTAGGCCTCGCGGAGTTCGAGCCGGGTGTAGGCGGCCAGGGCGCGGAACCCGTCGGGGTAGTAGCGCCAGCAGTCCTGCGCGTCGTGCACGTGGCCGCGCGAGGGCGCCGTCACGAAGGCGATGCCCTCCGGCTTCAGGACGCGGGCGATCTCCAGCATCGTCGCCCAGAAGAAGGGGATGTGCTCGAACGCCTGCCCGGAGATGACGAAGTCGGCGCTGCGGGACTTCAGGGGGATGCGGTACGGCTTCGTCATCACCGCGTCGACGTTGCGGCCGTCGAGCACGTCGACGCCCACGTACTCCGTGTCGCGCCCTTCGAGCAGGGTCTTGTGGGTGCGGGTCTGCCCGTCGGAGACCCGGGCCCCGAGATCGACCACCCGGTGGCGCTTCCCCGCGGGCATGTACTGCGCCACACAGAGTTCCATCTGTTCGTACGCGGACTGGTGCACGTCTCCTCCTACACAGGGGCCTGAACCGGGATCTTCTCGGCATCACACGCGTTTACCGTGTACCGACACAGCTGCGCCATCGGCGCGGAGTCCGCCGGGCGCACCACTTCCTCGCCGGTTCCTCGACGTACGTGTAGAGGGCCCACGACAGTGCGACGACCGTGACCCCGACGCCGAGCAGCGTGAACACCGCGACGTTCTCCGGCTGCGGGCGGCCGTAGGTGTCGAGGATCAGCCGGTTGACGGTCTGGTGCAGCAGATAGAAGGCGTACGACCAGAGCCCGAGCAGCACCATCGGGCGCGAGCAGAGCCAGCCGCGGTGTCCGGACAGCTCGCGCTGGACGTAGGCGGCGATGAACAGGACGGCGAAGAGCGCCGCGACCGACCGCAGGGCCCAGGTGAGCTGGCCCGCCGCGTACGGGCCGAACAGTTCCGCGCGGTGGCTGTGGACGACGGCGTACGCGACGAAGCAGGCGAAGAGCACCGGCGGGCTGAGGCGCAGGCGGTGCCCGCGGCGCAGGGCGAGCGCGCAGGCCATGCCCACGAAGAACTCCGGGAGCCGGGTCACCGGGTGCCGCATGACCCACTCGCTGGCGAAGGGCGAGAGGTGGGTGGCCGTCCACCAGTTGAGCGCCCACATCGCGACGAGCCCGCCGACGGCGAGCAGGGCGAGGGTGCGGGTGCGCAGGCGCAGGACGTGGCGGATCGCGAACGGGAAGAGGAGGTAGAAGAAGACCTCGACGCTGAGGGTCCAGGCGACGCCGTTGCCGGGGAACATCGGGGTGACGCCGGGGAACCACGTCTGCACCAGGAACAGCGAGGCGACGAAGCTGAGGGCGTCCGTCGGCACGCCTCCCCAGAGGTAGAAGACCCAGATGCAGGGCACGGTGGCGACCAGGTGGGCGGGCCAGATGCGGCCGAACCTGCGCCAGTAGAAGAGGCCGGCGCGGGCGCCGGGGCGGTGCCCCCAGGTGAGCAGGAAACCGGAGAGCACGAAGAAGAAGTCGACGCCGGTCGCGCCGAGGCGCGAGTACGGGAAGAGCAGCGGCGCGTGGGCGACGCCGCCGTACGCACTGAGCCCGGTGAAGTGGTGCACGAACACCGCGAAGGCGGCGAGGAAACGCATCCCGGTGAGGGAGTCGACCCGGGACTCGGGGGCGACGGGGGTGGCCGGCGCGGGGCGGGTCCTGGTCTGGCGCGGGAGAGCGGTCGTCATGCCTGCGCCCCCTCGCCCGCGCGCAGGGCGGGGCCGCAGCCCGCCGGCCGCATCTCGGCGACCATGGTGTCCAGGACCGGGCCCACGCGTGCGCGCAGTGCGGTGATCCGGGCCGGGTCGCGCACCGCGGCCGCCCGGACGTAGTCGCCGCCGTTGCCCTCGCGGTAGAGGGGGACGTAGCCCGCGGTGGCCAGACGGGGTTCGGTCAGGCCGGACTTGGCGGTCCAGGCGGCGTGCACGTGGAGCAGTTCGGGGCGTACCTCGTCCAGGACGTAGTGGCGCAGGGCGGCCGTGTCGCGGGCCGCGTACGCGTCGGCCACGCGGCGGTCGGTCAGGCCCGCGACGTCCACGACCCGCAGCCGTGAGGTCAGCAAGGTGCCGCCGAGGTCGGGCAGGGCCACGGTGGCGTCGCGCAGGCCCAGGTACGAGGCGTACGCGTTGAAGGTGTGGCCGTAGCGCTCGGCGACGTAGCACATGGACAGGGTCGGGCGGTCGACGAACCTGCCGTTCTGCGCGGCCTGTCCGGTGACCGAGAGCAGCAGGGCGCCCGCGAGCGCACAGCCGGTCAGGACGCGCGCGCGGGGACGCTCCGCGCGCCAGACGGTGGCTACGGCCAGCGCGAGCGCCGTGGCGGCGAGCACCCACACCGGGGTCGCGAAGCGGTACAGCGCCATCCAGTCACGGCCGAGCACGCCGTACGCCAGGAGGGTGAGGGCCAGCGGGACGAGCAGCGCGGCGAGGGCTCGGCGGGACGGTCCGGGGCGGGCGAGCGCGATACCGACGCAGGCCGCAGCGATCAGGGCGAGCGCCCAGCCGCCGTACGTCAACAGCTCACCGGCGGAAGCGAGTTGGCCGAGCCGTGGGGGCTGCTGGGCCTTGGCCACCGCCGTGTTCGGGACCCAGAGGCCGAAGGTCGCGCGACGCCACAGCAGGAATACCCCGTACGGCAGCGCGAAGGTGCCGCAGCTCAGCGCCGCCGCCCGCACGGCCCGCGCGAGGTGGTCCTTGCGCAGGAACAGCAGGACGGTGACCGGGTAGGCCGCGGCGAGCACCGCGCCGTCCGGGCGGGTCAGCGCGGCGAGCAGCGCGAGAGCCCCCGCGCTCGCGGCGACGGCGGGCCGCAGCAGGGCGCCGCGGACGGCCGCGCGGACGAGCAGGGCGCCGGTCGCGGCGGCGGTCAGCGCGTACAGCGGGTTCTCGAGCCCCGAGAAGGACCACGCCACGTACGACAGGTTCGCGGCGAGGACGGCGCCGGTCAGCAGCGTCACGGCCCAGGCGCGACCGGGCAGCACCGCGCGCGCCGCCACGGTCACGCAGGCCAGGACGCCCGCCGTGCAGAGCAGCGCGAGGGCCTTGGGGTAGAGCACCAGGTCGCTGACGCCCAGGAGCGCGCCGTGGTCGAAGAGGCCGAGCCTGCGGCCGACGACGAGCAGGGCGAGCCAGGAGGGGTTGGAGTACCCCTCGACGGGGTCGGCGCCCGGCTGCTGCACGGGGCCGAGGCCCTCGTCGATGCTCCGGGCGTAGGCGAAGGTGATGGCCGCGTCGTCCACGATCCACTGGCCGAGCGCGCTCGCACGCCAGGCGACGAGCAGGGTCGCGAGGGCGACGGCCGCGGGGTCGGCCCAGCGGCGAAGGGCGGCGGGGGCCGGCGTGCGGGCCGGCTCTCGGGCCGGCTTGCGGGCCGGGGACGGGGCTTCGGCCGGTGGTGCGGAGGGTTCCTTGCGGCGCTGGAACTGCGCGAGGGGACTGATCATTAAGGGGCTAACTTACACATATCGCCTCAAGTCACTCTCCCGTCCGCCACGCGGGTGACCCGTACGCGGCCTCACCCTGCCCCGGGGTGGACAACGGGCAAAGTGGCACAATGCACCACATTGGGTTCACGCCATGACCCCGGCCCTGCCGCCCGCGGCACGGCGGCTCCTCGCCACCGCACGGACCACCCGCTTCCGTGCGGAACGCGCCGCCGCGGGGCGGGCCGGTGGCGGGGCTCAGGCACTTCTGCCGCCCGTGCATCTGTCGGTCCGGGACAGCCGTACGCTCAACGTCGCCGTCGCCGCCCTCCCCGGTGAACAGGGCGAGGGGGCGCATCTGTTGATCTCGCGCGGCCACCGCAGGTTCCGCGTGCCGCTCGCCCTCGAACAGCACGCCCACGGTGGCCTGCTGCTCGCCGGGACGGCCACCTTGCGCGACCTGCGCGAGGGTGTCTGGCGGCTCACGGTGGTCACCGCCGACGCCCGTGGACGCGTACGACGGCGTGGCATCGGCATCGAGGCCGACGCCGAACTGCCGCCCACGCCCACCGTCCGCCACGCCCCCGACCCGCGCACCGGCACGCTCATCCGTGTCGTCCGGTGCCGCAGTGGGCGCGCGGTGCTTCAGGTGACCCGGTCCAGGCCGCGCGCCGAGCTCGTGCGGTTCGTGCCCGGCGGTGACGGCATCGTCGTGCACGGACGGCTCGTCATGGCGGGTCCCTCGCGGCGGTGGCGGGCGAAGGCGGTGCGGCGGCGGGACGGGGTGACCGTGCCCGTCGGGGCGGTGTGGGAGGGCGCCGAGTTCAGCTTCCGGCTGCCGCTCGGGGAGATGGCGGGGGCGAGCCCCGGGCAGTGGGTGTGGGACTTCCACGTGGAGGCGGAGACGTCCGGCGCCTCGCTCCCCCTGGGGCGCTGGCTCACCGACGTACGCGACCCCTCGGCCGCCTACCCGACGCCCTTCCGGGTCTTCGCCCTGCCGAACGGCGCCCTGATCCGCGCGCACGCCCACTTCACCAAGTCCGGCGCCTTCGGCCTGACGTGCTGGGACATCTCGAAGGAGACCTCATGAAGATCACGTACCTCCTCGGCTGGGGCGACGAGATGGGCGGCACCGAGCTGGCCACCTACACCCAGGCACAGCACCTCGCCGACCGGCACGACGTCGAGGTCATCTCCGTCTTCCGGACCCGCCCCGAGCCCTTCTTCCCCGAGGCCCGCAGCCTCCCCGTCCGCTATCTCGTCGACCGCACCACCTCCCCCGAGCGTCCGGTGCGCGGCTCACGCCTGGACGAGGCCGCCTGCCGCACCCTGGCCGCGCTGCCCAGCGAACTGATCAAGCCCGCCTGGGAGTCCGCCTTCGACCGGCTCTCCGACATCGAGATGGCCGCCGCCCTGACCACCCTGGACACCGACGTCCTGGTCACCACGACACCCGCCCTGATGGCCGCCGCCGTCGAGCTCGTCCCGGCCAGGGTCGTCACCGTGCACCAGGAGCACCGCCCCACCCAGCGCCGCGGCCCCTCCGGCGAACCCCTGCTCCTGCACGCGCCGCGCCTGGACGCCCTGGTCACGCTCACCGACCGCACCCGCGACTGGATCGCGGAGTCCCTGGGCGCCACCGCCCCCGAGCTCGCGGTCATCCCGAACGCCGTGCCGGACGGCTTCAGGCCGCGCGCGGACGGCGAGAGCAAGGTCATCGTCATGGCCGCGCGGCTCACCGGCGAGAAGCGCGTCGACCACGCCGTGCGCGCCTTCGCCGAAGTCGCCGACGCCTACCCCGACTGGACCCTGCGCGTCTTCGGCGGCGGCCACCGCGAGCAGAGCCTGCGCCGCCTCGTCGACGGCTTCGGCCTCCAGGACCGGGTCGAACTCCTCGGCCCCTGCCAGGACATGGCCGCCGAGTGGGCCAAGGCGGGGCTCACGCTGATGACCGCGGGGCACAACGAGGCGTTCCCGCTCGTGCTGCTCGAAGCGCTGGCCGCGGGTGTGCCGGTGGTCGCGTACGACGTCCTGACCGGACCCGCCGAGATCGTCAGGCACCGCGTCGACGGGCTGCTCGTACCGCCCGGCGAGGTACGCGAACTGGCCGCCGCGATGAGCGAGTTGATGGGCGACGCGGAGACCCGGCGGTCCTACGCGCGGGCCGCGCGCGAAGGCGTCTACGCCCGCTTCTCCTCCGCCGACGTCACGGCGCGCTGGCAGGAGCTGTACTCCCGGCTCGTGGCGCGGCGCGACGCCCCCGAGCGCCTCGACGACCGCGCGGACCGGGTGGCGCTCGGTGTCGCCTCCGGAGGCAGCGGCTTCCGCCCGACCACGCCGTACACCCTGGACGCACCGCCGAGCACCGAGGAGCGCGCCCGCGAGGACGAGATCGCCGCCGCCGACACCAGCGGCCTGCTCATCCGCTCGGTGGGCCGGCTGGCCGAGCGCCGTGACGACATCCTCGCGCCGGCCATGACCGACTGGAACCTCGAGATCGCGGCCACCGCACTGGAGTCGGAGGACATCCCGTACGTCCTCGTGCGCACGTCCGGCACCGCGCACACGCTCGCCGTGGCCGACGACGAGCGCGAGGGGGCGCTCAAGGCGCTCTCCGAGTCCCTGCACGGCCAGCCCGTCTACGCCGAACTGGTCCATCCCCGGGACGCGGCCCCCGGTGTCGTGCTCGCCGAGCGGCTCGACGGCATCGGCGAGGTCGCGGGCATCAAGCTGTTCAAGCCGGTGACCACGACGACGCTCTCCCTGCGCCACGGCGTCCAGCAGGCCTGCACGGTGGCGTTCTGGCCGCGGGTCGACGGGGCCGCCGGTCTCACCGGGACCGAAGCCCGGCGCGCGCCCTTCGGCACCACCCTCGCCGGGTCCGAGCTGCCTTCGCTCGCGCCGACCGCCACCCTCCGGGTGGGTGAGCGCACGTACCCCACGCTGGACGTCTTCGCCCAAGTCCTGATCGGTGACGTCGACTTCCCCGTCGACGCGGTCTACACGTGGGTCGACGACTCCGACCCCGAGTGGCGTGCCCGCCGCGCGGAGGCGCTCGGCGGGCCCGAGGACGACTCCTCGCCGGACCACGGCGCCGTCCGCTTCCGCAACCGCGACGAGCTGCGTTACTCGCTGCGCTCCCTCGCCATGTACGCGCCCTGGATCCGGCACATCTACCTCGTCACGGCGGGCCAGCGGCCGGCGTGGCTGGACGAGGAACACCCGGGCCTCACGGTGATCGACCACCGTGACCTCTTCGCCGATCCGGACGCCGCGCTCCCCACCTTCAACTCCCACTCCATCGAGAGCCAACTGCACCGCATCGAGGGCCTGTCGGAGCACTTCCTCTATCTGAACGACGACATGTTCCTCGGGCGCCCCACCACCCCGGAGACGTTCTTCCTCAGCTCGGGCACCGCCCGCTTCTTCTGGTCGTCGGCCTCGGTGCCCGCGCTGCCCGTGTCACCCGAGGACGAGGGCTACCTTGCGGCGGCGAAGAACAACCGGGAGCTGCTGCGAGCGGCGTTCGGCAGGACGGCGACCCACAGCTTCTTCCACGCCCCCTACGCCCTGCACCGCAGCGTCCTCGCGGAGCTCACCGAACGCTTCCCCGAGGAACTCGAGGCGACCGCGCGCAGCCGCTTCCGCTCGAACAGCGACCTCGCCCTGGTCTCTTCCCTGCACCACCACTACGCGTACCTCACCGGCCGGGCGGTGCCCGCCGGCATCGCCTACGACTTCGTGGACATCGGCACCCGCACCGACCACGCGCGCCTGGGCCAACTGCTCCAGGGCCGCAACAAGACGGCCTTCTGCATCGGCGAGTCCCCCGACAGCGAACTGACGGACGAGGAGATGGCCCTGGCCATGCGCGCGTTCCTGGCGGCGTACTTCCCGGTGCGCTCCCCCTACGAGCGGGGCTGACCCTCCAGGAAGAGCCGCCGCACCACCCTTTCGGCGGCTCCTCCGTCGTCGTACGGGCAGAACCGGTCCCGGAAGGCCGTGCGGAGCGCCGTCGCCTCCGCCGCGTTCCAGGACCCGTCCCGGAACAGCCTCACCAGCTCCTCCTCGTCCCGCGCCACCGCCCCCGGCGTCTCCCCCGGCCGTCCCGAGAGCAGGTCGAAGTACGTTCCCCGCGCCAGCCGGTAGGCCTGCCAGTCCGGGGCGTACGTCACGATCGGGCGGTCCAGGCAGGCGTAGTCGAACATCAGGGACGAGTAGTCCGTGACGAGGGCGTCGGCGGCCAGGCAGAGGTCCTCCACGCGCGCGTGGCCGGTGACGTCGATGAGCCGGGGGTGGGCGCGCAGGCCCGCGTCGGCGCCGTAGAAGTAGTGGGCGCGGACCAGGACCACGTACTCGTCGCCGAGCGCACGCACGAAGCGTTCCAGGTCGACGCGGGGCGAGAAGCCCTTCTGGTAGTCGCGGTGCGTGGGGGCGTAGAGCAGTGCCGTGCGGCCGTCCGCGATGCCCAACTCCGCGCGGAGGGCGGCGATCTCGCTCCTGCCCGCCGTGAAGTAGACGTCGTTGCGCGGGTAGCCCGCCTCCAGGGCCTCGTAGGCGGTCGAGGGGTAGACCCGTTCCCAGATCTCCGTGGAGTGCGGGTTCGCTGAGAGGCTGTAGTCCCACTGGTCGGTGTGGTCGAGGATCTTCTGGAAGCTGATGCCGTGCGTGCCCGCCGGGTAGCGGCGCTGGTCCAGGCCCATCTTCTTGAGCGGGGTGCCGTGGTGGGTCTGGAGGTAGACCTGGCCGGGGCGTTTGGTGAAGCCGCCGGGGAAGCTGGAGTTGTTGATCAGGTACGTCGCTCTCGCCATGGTCTGCCAGTAGTCGCGCGAGCCCTCGATGACGTACTCGACCCCGGATGGCACGCGGTGCTTGTTGCGGGACGAGACCACCCATACGCCCCTGATGTGCGGGGCCAGTTCGCGGGCCTTGGCGTGGATGGCGGCCGGGTTGCAGGAGATCCCGCGGTTCCAGTAGGCGCCGTAGACCGCGAGGTGGGGGTCGAGGGGGCGGCGCAGATCGGCGCGGTAGGCGAGGCGCATGGCTCGGGCGCGCAGCTTCTTCTTCTGCTGCTTGAGCCTGCGGGCGAGGCCACTCCTGCGGGACCGGCTCTTGCGGTGCGCCTCGTAGGCGGCGTACGAGGCGGTGGCCAGGGCGCGTTCCCCCGGTGTCGCCGCCGGGCCCGCCGGGCCGTACGTCCGGTAGAGGCGTGCCGCCCCGCGGAAGAAGTCCTTGCGGTCGCCCGGCGTGATGCGCCCCGCGTCGTCGAGCACGGCGAGCAGATGCCTGGCCGCGTGCGGGACGAGCCGGGCGCGGTCGGCGGGATCGGCCGCGGCAAGCAGTTCCTCGTACCGCCCGATCAGCGCGAAGTGCGCCCGGCCCGGCGTCTTGGCGAAGCTGCCGCCGCGCCGCTCGCGCCAGCGGACGCAAGGCCGGTCGAGGACGGCGGTGCGCGCGCCGGGGGCCAGGGTCGCGCGCCGCACCGGCACCACGTCCTCGTACGGGCCGTCGCTGAACGCGAGGCGGTGCTCCTGCCAGAACGCGCGCCGGTAGACGCGGTTCCAGGGGGCGACGGTGACGGCGAGGGGGTCTCCCGCGAGGTCGTCGCCTCCCGGGCGGACGTTCTCCCACCAGTCGACGCGGTCGTGGCCGAGGAGGAGGACGTCCGGGTCGTCCGCCGCGTCGAGGGCCTCGGCGATCGCCTCCAGGGCGCCCGGCAGGAGCAGGTCGTCGCCGTCGAGGAAGAGGAGGTGGGTGCCGGTGGCGCGGTCCGCGCCGATGTTGCGGGCGGGTCCTGCGCCCGCGTGGGCGGGGAGGCGTACGAGTTGCACGCGCGGGTCGCGCTCCGCACACTCCGCGGCGATCGCGGCGGACGCGTCGGGCGACGCGTCGTCCACGACGATCAGCTCCAGGTCACCGCCGGTACGGCAGAAGGCCTGTTCGAGCACGGAGTCCAGGCATTCCCGCAGGTAGCCCTGGACGCGATGGGCGGGGACGACAACCGAGAAGCGCGACATGCACACCGACGGTAGTCAGCCGGACACGCCCTGTCGAAGACCTCGCATCACTCATTGGGGTGAAGGGGGGCAAAGAAATTGACCGGAACGGGCAAAGGGGATGAATACGCCCGTACTCCCATGATTGCTCCCCCGTGAAAGGCCGGTCGCCGTGCAGCCCCGTCTCAGCGTCGTCGTGCCCATCTACAACGTCGAAGAGTTCCTGGAGGAGTGCCTGGAGTCGATCGCCGGGCAGACCATGGCCGACCTGGAGGCCGTGCTCGTCGACGACGGCTCGACGGACGGCAGCCCGCGGATCGCACGTGAGTTCGCGGCGAAGGACCCACGGTTCGTCTATGTGCGCCAGCCGAACGCGGGCCTCAGCGCCGCCCGCAACACCGGGGTGCGGCACGCGACCCCGACCGCCGAGTACCTGACCTTCGTCGACAGCGACGACGTCGTGCCGCACGACGCGTACGCCCGGATGACCGCGAGCCTGGACTCGACCGGGTCCGACTTCGCCAGCGGCAACGTCTGGCGCCTGAACGAGCGCGGCCGCCAGCAGGCCTGGCAGTACAAGTGGCTCACCGAACCGCGCTCGCGCACCCACATCAGCCGCGACCTGGAGCTCCTCGCGGACCGCGTCGCCTGGAACAAGGTCTTCCGGCGCGCCTTCTGGGACCGGCACGGCTTCACCTTCCCCGAGGGAAAGCTGTACGAGGACACACCCGTCATGATCCCCGCCCACTTCCTCGCGGGGTCCGTGGACGTGCTCAGCGACCACGTCTACTACTGGCGGGTCCGCGAGGGCTCGATCACCCGGCGGCGCACGGACGTCAAGGGCGTGCGCGACCGGATCGCCGCGTGCGCGCACGTCAGCGCCTTCCTCGCCGAACACGCGCCCGAGATGCGGGGGACGTACGACACCTCCTGCCTGCGCGACGACTTCGTGTACTTCCTGGAGGGCCTGCCGATGGGCGGGCCCGAGTACCGCGCCGCCTTCGTGAAGGGCGCCGCCGCCTTCCTGCGCCGCGCCGATCCGGGGGTCATCGCGGGCCTCCCGGTGTCCCTGCGGGTGAAGTGGCACCTCGTCCGCGAAGGGCGCACCGCCGACCTGATCGACCTGCTCACCTTCGAGCAGCGCAACAACAAGAACGCCTTCCAGGTCCGCGGGTTGGTCCGGCGCAGCGCCGCCTATCCGCGCGGTTCCGGCGGTCACATCCGGGTGCCGCAGGAGATCGCCCGGCTCGGGCGGGGCGAGCTGCCGGTCATCGCCCGGGTGCGGGAGGCCGGCTGGAGCCCGGACGGGCTGCTGCGGATCAGCGGATACGCCTACGTCCGCAATCTGGAGGCGACGCGTCCAGGGCACTCCGTCAAGGCCGCCGTCCTCAAGTCGACCAGCAGCCGCACCCAGTTGCGGCGGGTCGCCACCCGGACGGTCGCCGCCCCGCAGGCCACCGAGAACTCCCGTCAGCGGCTGCACTGTTACGACCTCTCCGGGTTCGAGATGACCGTCGACCCCGAGCAGCTGAAGACGGGCGGCCGGTGGCGGCCGGGCAACTGGCTGCTCGGCGTGGTCGTCGCGGGCCACGGCTCCGTGCGGCGGGCCGCGGTGCGCCCGCTGGACGGGTCGGCCGCGCAGTCGGTCGTGCGCGAACTGGGCGACGGGCTCCGCCTCGTCCTCGGCTTCAGCAAGGGCCGCCTGGTGCTGCGGATCCAGGAGTACGTGGCGCGGGTCGACGCCCACCACCGGGACGGCCACGCCATGGTCCTCAGCGGCCATCTGCCCAGCCATCTGCGTCCAAAAGCCCTGCGCCTGACGCACAAGCACTCCTCGGCGGAGTTCGACTACCCGGTCACGCTTCCCGGCGACGACCGCTTCGACGTCCGGGTGCGCCTCGCGGACTTGGAGGACATCGCACCGACCCCGCACCTGGCCCCCAAGGAGGTCGAGCCCCCGCACGGCGACCGCTGGCAGGCCAACCTGGTGCTGCCCGACGGCAAGCTGAAGTCCCTGGCGGCGGCCCTGGACCTGCCGCCGGGCCGCTACGCCTCCCACGCGGGCGGCCGCGAGCTGTGCGCGTCGGCGAACGACCTGGGCCAGCTGGTCGTCGAGCTGACCCGGCAGCCGATCGCCGACCGGGTGGCGTGGAGCACGGACGGCACGCTGACGATCGAGGGCACGGTCTCCGACGCGAGCGGGGACACGGCGGAACTGGTGCTCCGGCACAGCGGCAGGGACGAGGAGGTGACCGTCCCGGTGGAACGTTCCGCCGGGCGCTTCCGGGGCGTGGTGGCGCCCGGGGGCGGGGTGCTGCGGGAGGGGCGCTGGTACGCGTTCCTGCGGGATGCGCGAGGTGACGGGGGTGAGAGCGCCGCGCACGGTGCTTCGGGGGACGGCATGCCGGTGCGGCTGCTCGCCTCCGTGTCCGCCGGGTTCCCGCTCCATCAGACCGTGGACGGGCGGGAGTTCACCGTCGACCGCCGGTTCGGCGACCGGCTGCTGCTCGAAGCCGGGTCCGTGCTGGCCCGCGGCGAGCGGGGTGCCTACCGGCAGCACCGGCTGCGCACCGCGCACTATCCGCAGCAGCGCACCAAGCCCCTGCGGGACGCGGTGCTCTACTTCGACGGCGACTCGCCGCGCGCGGTCCACGAGGAGCTGGTGCGGCGCGGCGCGGACGTCGAGCACCTGTGGGTGACGCAGGACCAGCAGACGCGGGTGCCTGCCGGGGCGAAGGGCGTGGAGGAGCACAGCACGGCCTTCCACGAGGCGCTCGCGCGCTGCCGGCGCATCGTCACCGCGGGCCATCTGCCCGACTTCTTCGAGCGGCGGGACGGGCAGACCGTCGTACAGACCTGGAACGGGGCGCCCCTCAAGCGCATCGGCACCGACCTCACCGACACCCTCTACGCCGACCACGGCCACCTCGACGTCCTGCCGCGGCTCTCGCGCCAGTGGGACGTGCTCGTCTCCCCGAACCGCTTCTCGACCCCTCACCTGGGCCGTGCGCTCGCCTACGAGGGCGAGGTCATGGAGGCGGGCTCGCCCCGCAACGACGTGTTCTTCTCCGACGACCGCGCCAAGGTCGCCGAACGCGTGCGCCGCGAACTGGGCATCACCCCCGACAAGCGGATCGTCCTGTACGCGCCGACCTACCGGGACCACCTCGCCTACTCCCCCGGCCGCTTCCGCTACGAGCCCGCGCTCGACTTCGCCGCGGCGCAGGACGTGCTCGGCGGCGACCACGTCCTGCTCGTGCGCAAGCACCCGCTGACGGCGGGCCGGCTGCCCGGCGCCCGCGCGCCCTTCGTGCGCGACGTGTCCTCGCACCCCCGCACGGCCGAACTCCTGCTGATCGCCGACGTGCTGGTGACGGACTACTCCTCCCTGATGTTCGACTTCGCGCACACCGGGCGTCCGATGCTCTTCCACGCCTACGACCTGGAGCACTACCGCGACACGGTCCGCGGCTTCTACCTCGACTTCGAGACCAGCGCCCCGGGACCGCTGCTCGCCTCCACCGGCGAGGTCGTCGAGGCCCTGCGCGACCTGGACTCGCTCACCGCCCGGCACGCGGAGGCGTACGCGGCGTTCCGCGAGGCCTACTGCGACCTGGACGACGGGCGGGCGGCGGCCCGTGTCGCGGAGAGGCTCATGCGATGACCATGGCCACGCGGGGAGCCGGCCTCCTCACGCGCCGCGAGGTCCACGGCGCGACGGCCCTGCACGGACGGGGGCGGTGGCGGCCGAGCCCGTACGTCGTGTTCGGCGGGCTCTTCTGGGTCGTGATGTCGCTTGCCTTCTGGCGGGTGCCGATGTGCTGCGACTTCGGGCAGCACGCGGCGGTGATCGAGCGGCTCAAGGCCGACCTGCTGCATCCGCGCCACCCGATGGCGGACCTGCCGGGCGCGGGCAGCCCGTACTACTCGCCGTACGCGGTGGCGCAAGGTGTCTTCGCGCGGGTGACCGGGCTCGCGGGCTGGGAGGTCGTGAAGCTGGCGGGGCCCTTGAACCTGCTGGTGCTGCTCACGGGTCTCGGCCGGTTCGTGAAGGTCCTGACGCCACGTCAGTGGGCGCCCGTGCTCGCGCTGTTCGCGATGGTGCTGCTCTGGGGCACCCGGATGGCGTGGTGGAGCGGCTACCTCGGCCTGATGTCGATGACGGGGAACCTCGCCTATCCGTCGACGTTCGCGATCGGCCTGGCGTTCTGGGCGTTCGGCTGGGCGGGCGCGTTGGCGAAGTCGCCCCGGGGCGTCATGGCGTACGTGGGTCTCGGCGCGCTGTGCGGGGTGATCCTGCTCGTTCACCCGATCTCGTCCGTGGCCGCGGTGATCGGGGTGGTGGCGTTCGCCGCCTCGGCCCGGCGCCCCTTCGCGGGGCTGTGGAAGTGGGCGGCGACCGGCGTGACAGCGGCGGTGATCGCGGCGAGCTGGCCCTACTTCTCCGTGTTCTCGCTCGTCGGTGACGAGAGCGTCGACTGGATCCACCGGCAGCTCTACACCGAGATGCCCCAGCGGTTCTGGCTCGCGCTGATCGGCCTGCCCGCGCTCGCGCTCAGGTTCCGCGGGAACCGGCGCGACCCGCTGGTCCTGATGTTCGTCCTGGACTGCGCGGTCGTGGCGTACGGCTGGCTGAGCGGTCACTACACCTACGGCCGCATCATGGGCCTGACCCTGGTCCCGCTCCAGTTCGCCCTCGCGATCGAACTGGCGGCGCCCCGGCCCTGGCGCCGGTGGCGCATGGCCCTGGGGGGTGTGGCGGCGACCGGAGCGGCCGTCGGGTTCTTCACGCTCCAGGCGGGCGCCGTCGTGCCGCGCGCGCTCGACCCGGTGGGCTTCGACCAGCCGCCGCGCTGGCCGGGCTACGGCTGGGCGGTGAGCCAGATGCGCCAGGGGGACGTCGTCCTGACCGACGGCTACTACCCCACCCGCTCCCTCCCGGCGTACGGCGCCAACCTCGTCGCCCCCGCCTGGCCGGACGCCTCGTTGGCCGAGGACACGCGCAATCACCGCCTCCAGAAGGTGCGCGACTACCTCTCCGAGGAAGCGACCCGCGCGGAACGCACCCGGATCGTGCGCCGCTACGACGTGCGCTGGCTGCTGCTCTCGCCCGACCAGAAGGTGCCCGACGAGGCGGTGGTCGTGGCGTGGGGGCCGCGGACGGGCGAGGTGCTTGCGCGGGTCAGCGGCGGGAAGACGGATGCGGGAGACGGCGGCACGGATACGGGAGACAGCAACACGAAACAGCCGAAGACCCCCTAATCGGATAATTACCGGCAACCTCTAAAATTTCCCCCGTGGACCCCTCTCTGTCTCTCTCGCCCCCGCCGCCCCCGTCGCCCCAGGTCTGCGTCGTCGTGATCGGCTACAACGACGCCGCGCACATCACCGACGCGGTGCGCTCGGCGCTCGCCCAAGGCCCCGCCGTCCGCGAGGTGATCGCCGTCGACGACTGCTCGACGGACGGCAGCGACGAGCTGCTCGCGGCGCTCGCCCGGGAGGATCCGCGCGTCACACCGATCCGCCGCGCCACCAACAGCGGCGGTTGCGGAACCCCCCGCAACGACGGCATCGAGGCCACGACGTCCGCGTACGTGATGTTCCTCGACAGCGACGACGTGCTGCCGCCGGGCGCGGTGGACGCCCTCCTCAAGGCCGCCGCGCGGCACGACGCCGAGGTGGTCACGGGCCTGTGCGTACGCCGTGAACTGCCCTCCGGACGCGAGACGCCCTGGCAGCCCATGCTCTACACGAAGCCGCGCCTCATCGCGCGCCCCGAGCTGCGCACCCGCCTGGTCCACGACACCCTGTGCGTCAACAAGCTCTACCGCACCGACTTCCTGCGAAAGCACACCCTCCGCTTCCCCGAGGGCCGCTTCACGTACGAGGACTTCGTCTTCACGGCCCGCGTCCTGGCCGCCGGCCCCCGCATCGCGCTGATCACGGACCCCGTCTACGTGTGGAACGTGCGGCGCACCGCGGCCAAGCTGTCGATCTCCCTGGACCGCTCGGGCATCGACAACTGGCGGGCCCGACTCGAGGCCCACCGGCAGGCCGTCGAGATCCTGCGGGAGGCGCGGAGCGCGTCGGGCGACGCGGGCAAGCGGCTCGCGCGGGCCGCGCGCGCCAAGTTCATCGACCACAGCCTGCGGATGTACGCGCGTGAGCTCACCACGCGCAGCCCGGAGTACCGCGCGGAGTGGTGGACGGCCACGCGCGCGTACCTCGCGGGCTTCGACACGGGCGACCTGGACGCGGCACCCGCGCCGGGCCGCATCATCGCCCGGGTGATCCTGGCGTCCCCCGAGCCGCGCGACCTGACCCGCCTCCAGGAGGTGGCCGCCCGCCCCGCGCGCCTTTCGCCGCCCTACGCGCGGTCGGCCGACGGCGAGACTCCCGTCTGGTCCCCCGACCTCCCCCAGGTGACCCTGGACCACCTCCTCGTGCGCCCCATCCGCCTCCTCCCGCTCGCGGTGGACGCGGAACTGCGGCCGCGCGCGGGCGGCAGCCGCCTCACGCTGCGGCTGCACGAGCTGTACGGGCGGGTGGCCGAGGCGGGCCCGACGACGGTCGACGTGGAACTCGTGCCCAGGAACGGCGAAGGCCCGGTGCTCCGCCGGACGGCGGCGTTCGGCCCGACGGAGGACGGGGAGACCTGGCTGACCGAGGCCGTCCTGGACCTGGGCGCGCTCGGCGGCGGCGTGTGGGACCTGCGGCTGCGCCTGCACTTCGGCGACGGGACGGCGCGCGAGACGACGGCGCGCGCGGTGGCCGGCCCGGGTCTGCTGCGGCGCACGGCGCTGCCGTCACTGCGGGGAATTCTGCTGGCCCAGCCCTACCGGACGCAGGCGGGGAATCTGGCGGTGCGGCTCGCGCCGGGGCTGCGGGGAGTGCTCGGGGTGGTGCGCAGGCGGCTCGCGCGGTGGGTGGGCGGAGCGGGACGCTGACGCCGCCCGAACACCGGCCTCTGCGAGACTGCACAACCGTCCACCGTCCCCCGGACCCTCCACCCGGACCCACAGAAGAAGGCTGAGTGACGATGACCTGGCTGATCACCGGCGGCGCCGGCTACATCGGGGCACATGTGGTCCGCGCCATGACGGACGCCGGCGAGCGGGCCGTGGTCTACGACGACCTGTCCACGGGCATCGCCGAGCGCGTGCCCCAGGGTGTGCCGCTGGTGACCGGCTCGACCCTCGACGCGGACCTCCTGGCCCGCACGCTGGCGGAGCACTCCGTCACGGGTGTCGTGCATCTGGCGGCGAAGAAGCAGGTCGGCGAGTCGGTGGAGCAGCCGCTGCGGTACTACCACGAGAACGTGGAGGGGCTGCGGGTCCTGCTGTCGGCGGTCACCGAGGCGGGCGTCGCGTCCTTCGTGCTCTCCTCGTCCGCGGCCGTGTACGGCATGCCCGACGTGGACCTGGTGACGGAGGAGACGCCCTGCCTGCCGATGAGCCCGTACGGCGAGACGAAGCTGGCGGGCGAGTGGCTGGTCCGCGCGACGGGCCGGGCGCACGGCCTGTCGACGGCGTCGCTGCGGTACTTCAACGTGGCGGGCGCGGCGAGCCCCGCGCTCGCCGACACGGGCGTGTACAACCTGATCCCGATGGTCTTCGAGAAGCTCACGGACGGTGAGGCGCCGCGCGTCTTCGGCGCGGACTATCCGACGCCGGACGGCACCTGCGTACGCGACTACATCCACGTGGCGGACCTCGCGGAGGCCCACGTCGCGGCGGCCCGCAAGCTGGCGGCGGCGCCCGGCGGCACGGACCTGACGCTCAACATCGGCCGCGGCGAGGGCGTCTCGGTCCTGGAGATGGCCACCCTGATCAACGAGGTGACGGGGTACGACCTGCCGCCCGTCGTGGCCCCCCGCCGCCCCGGCGACCCGGCCCGGGTGGTGGCGTCGGCGGACCGCATCGCCACGGAACTGGGCTGGTCGGCCAAGCGGGACGTGCGCGAGATGGTGACGTCGGCGTGGGCCGGCTGGGTGCGGACGCACCCGGGGGCGGCGCGGCAGTAGCCTCCGCCTCCGTCAGCTTCGCCTCACAAGGCCCGCAGCGCCGCCGCCGTAGCCGTGGCCAGGCCGGCCAGGTAGCCCTTGGGCAGCTCCGCGCGCACCACCACGGAGCGCCAGTAGAGCGGCCCCGACACCAGGTCGAGGGCCAGGCCCTCGTCCACCCCGTCCCGTACCTCGCCCCGCGCCACGGCGGCCCGCACGATGCCGTTCGCCACCCCGTGCTGCCCCTCCCGCAAGGCCTTCTGCAGGGCCTCGGCGATCTCCGGGTTGCGTGCCGCCTCCGCCTGCAGATCGGGGATCACCTGCGAGGCCACGGGGTGCCGCAGGGCGCGTGACGTCACCTCGTACAGCAGCCGCAGATCGCCCTCCAGGGAGCCGCTGTCCGGCATCGGCAGGCCCTGGACCGCTATCGCCGACACCAGGTCGAGCACGAGATGCAGCTTGGAGCGCCAGCGCCGGTAGACGGCGGTCTTGCCGACGCCCGCGCGGCGCGCGATGCCCTCGATGGACATGCGCGCGTACCCGACCGCCGCGAGCTCCTCGAAGACGGCGGACCTGATGGCCTCGGTCACATCCTCGCGGAGCACCGCCGCGCCCGCGGGCGCCCTGCGGCGGGGTTGTTCATCTCCTGGCCTGCTCGTCGTCATGCGGACAGCATAGAACGTCACGACGATACGGTTGCGTTCCGACGTCGCATCGTCCTACTCTCGACGTTGCGACGATACGGGTCCGTCCCGACGCAACGAGTAAGGAGCCGCGGAAGTGAGTCAGGTTCTCGACGCGCCACCCCGCACGGCGGCCCCGGCCCCCGACCCGGCCGAGCTCGCGGCCCGGCACGGCCTGACCGTCAGCGGCGCCCGCCCCACGCTCCCCGGGTACGTCCGGCAGCTGTGGCAGCGGCGCCACTTCATCACCGCCTTCGCCACCGCCAAGCTCACCGCCCAGTACAGCCAGGCGAAGCTCGGCCAGGTCTGGCAGGTGATGACGCCGCTGTTGAACGCGGCGGTCTACTACTTCATCTTCGGCGTGCTGATGAACACCAAGCACGACGTCCCCGACTACGTCCCGTTCCTGGTCACCGGCGTCTTCATCTTCACGTTCACGCAGAGCTCGGTGATGGCCGGCACCCGCGCCATCGCCGGCAACCTCGGCCTGGTCCGTGCCCTGCACTTCCCGCGGGCCGCGCTGCCCATCTCGTTCAGCCTCCAACAGCTCCAGCAGCTCCTGTTCTCCATGGGCGCGCTGGTCGTGATCCTGCTCTGCTTCGGCGTACCGCCGAGCCTGTCCTGGTTCCTCGTGGTCCCGGTCCTGGTCCTGCAGTTCACGTTCAACACCGGCCTGGCCCTGGTGATGGCCCGCCTCGGCAGCAAGACCCCCGACATCGCCCAGCTGATGCCGTTCGTGCTGCGTACGTGGATGTACGTGTCCGGGGTGATGTGGAGCATCGACGCGGTCCTCAAGGACCAGCACCTGCCGCGCGCGCTCCAGGCCCTCCTGGAGTGCAACCCGGCCGCCATCTACATCGACCTGATGCGCTTCGCGCTCATCGACAGCTTCCGGGCGGGCCAGCTCCCGGCCCACGTCTGGGCGTGGGCCGTCGGCTGGGCGCTGCTCGCCGGAGTCGGCGGGTTCATCTACTTCTGGAAGGCAGAGGAGACGTACGGCCGTGGCTGACACCAGGAACGACAACGCCCCCACCGTCATCGTCGACCAGGTCGACATCGTCTACCGCGTGCACGGCGCCGGCGCCACCGCGGGCCGCGGCAGCGCGACCGCCGCGCTCGGCCGCATCCTCAAGCGGGGTGAGTCCCCCGGCGTACGCAAGGTGCACGCCGTCAAGAAGGTGACCTTCACCGCCCACAAGGGCGAGGCCATCGGCCTGATCGGCACCAACGGCTCGGGCAAGTCGACCCTCCTGAAGGCGGTCGCGGGGCTCCTGCCCGTCGAGCACGGCCGTATTTTCACCGACGGCCAGCCCTCGCTGCTCGGCGTGAACGCGGCCCTGATGAACGACCTCACCGGCGAGCGCAACGTCCGGCTCGGCGGCCTGGCGATGGGCATGACCCGCGAGCAGGTCCAGGAGCGCTACCAGGACATCGTCGACTTCTCCGGCATCAACGAGAAGGGCGACTTCATCACGCTCCCGATGCGTACGTACTCCTCCGGCATGGCGGCCCGGCTGCGCTTTTCCATCGGCTCCGCCAAGGACCACGACGTCCTGCTCATCGACGAGGCCCTGGCGACCGGCGACCGCTCCTTCCAGAAGCGCTCGGAGGCCCGCATCCGCGAGCTGCGCAAGCGCGCGGGCACGGTCTTCCTGGTCAGCCACAACAACAAGTCGATCCGCGACACGTGCGAGCGCGTGCTCTGGCTCGAGCACGGCGAGCTGCGCATGGACGGCCCGACGGCGGACGTCCTGAAGGAGTACGAGCAGTTCACCGGCGCCAAGAAGTAGGTGCCGGTGGGTCATCGCTCCAGGAACGCGAACAACTCTTCCCAGCGCCGTACGACTTCATCCGTCGTGTAGCGCTGGATGTTCACCCTGGCCAGCTCCCCCATCCGGTCCCGCAGTTCCTTGTCGGACATCAACGTGTCCAGCCTGCGCGCCAGTTCACCCGTGTTCCCGAGCCGCGCGAGCAGCCCGTCCACGCCGTCCTGGACGATCTCGTGCACGCCGGGCGCGCAGTCGAAGGCCGCGCACGGCACGGCGGTCGCCATGGCCTCCATCAGCGCGAGCGGGAAACCCTCGCCCCGCGACGACTGCACGAAGACCGAACCGCCCCGCAGCGCCCCTGGCACATCGCTCGTGCGTCCCCTCCACTCCACGGAGCCGTCGAGGCCGAGAGACGTGCACTGCTTCTTGAGGATCTCCTCGTCCTCGCCGGAGCCGTAGATCCGCAGCTTCCAGTCCGGGTGCAGCGGCGCGACCTCCGCCCAGGTGTCGAGGAGCATGTCGATGCCCTTCTGGTCGTGCAGCCGGCCGATGCTCGTGACGACCTTCTCCGTGCGCCGCGAGGGCACATCGGGCATGAACGGCAGCGGGTTCGGCATGAAGGACGCGTTGTCCATGCCCTGCCTGATCCACAGATCGGCGTCCTCGCGGGTCAGCGCGAGCATCCGGTCGACGTCCTTGTAGTGCTTCTTCACCCGCCCGAAGCGTGAGCACGCCCGCGAGTACGCGAACGACTCGTGGCTCATGCCGATGACCGTCAGGCCGGTGGTGTCGGCGAGTTCGACCCACTCCATCGCCCACACCTGCGTGACGATGACGACGGCTCCGGGCCTGGCCCGCGCGAAGAACGCGGTCAGCTTGGCGGCCTGCTCGTGCATGCCCTGCTCGCGCCGCGTGCGCTGCCGGTGCTGGGCCACGTTGAGCCGGCCCTTGATGCCGCGGGCCGGCCCGACGCGCGGCGGGTGCTCGTCGTACAGCGTCGTGGTGGGGTAGGGCAGGTCCGTGCCGATGTCCTGCGGTACGCCGGGCTCCGTGATGCCGATGACGTGCACGCGGTGGCCGCGCTCGACGAAGAGGCGGGCCATCTGGTGGGACCAACTGGTGATCCCGCCCAGCTCGTTGACGCTGTTGGAGACGAAGAATATGTCCCGGTTCACTTGCCGCTCCAGTGCGAGAAGAACTGATCGACGACGCTCTTGGCGGCATCGCCCCGGTCGTACTCACCGAACTCGGCCACGAACCGCGCCCGTGCCGCCGCGTACTCGAGGACGTGCTCGTCCAGCGCCTTCAGCGCCCCGAACAGTTCCTCCTCGGTGTCGACCACCGGCCCTGGAGCCCGTTCCCGCAGGTCGAAGTAGGTGCCGCGGCCCTCGTGGACGTACTCCTCGTAGTCGTACGTGAAGAACAGCATCGGCCGGTCGAGGAGCGCGTAGTCGAACATCACGGACGAGTAGTCGGTGATCATCGCGTCCGCGAGTTCGTAGAGGGGCGTGACGTCGTGGTGCGCGGAGACGTCGATGACGCTGCCGCGCACGGACGGCGGGAGCACCACGTGATTCAGGTAGTGCGAGCGCACGAGCAGCACATAGCGGTCGCCGAACTCCTCCGCGAACCGCTCGACGTCGAAGGGCAGTTCAAAGCGTCCGTACCGGCCGCCGTGCCGTCGGAAGGTCGGCGCGTACAGCAGCACCTGCTTGTCCTCGGGGATGCCCAACTCCGCTGCGAGCGGCCCGCGTTCGCGCACGCCGCTCGCGTCCTCGGCCCGCTTCGCGCGCACCAGCGCGTCGTTGCGCGGGTAGCCGACCCGCAGCAGCACCTTCTCCTGCAGGCGCAGGGCCTTGGCGAGCGTGCGCACGTCGTGCTCGGAGCGGATCAGGAAGCGGTCGAAGCGGCCGAGCACCCGCTCCTGCTCCTCCTGCCGTGCCTTGCTGCGCAGCTTCCAGGCGGGCTCGTCGAAGCCCATACGCTTGAGCGCGGAGCCGTGCCAGGTCTGGATGTACGTCGTCCCGGGCCGCTTGGTGAGCTTGAGCGGGTAGCTCTGGTTGTCGACCCAGAACTCGGCCTGCGCGAGGGCCCGCAGATACGGCAGCGACCAGCGCCGCACCAGCGTGGCGTCCCGCGGAAAGCCCTCGGGGCTGCCCGCGTAGGACCACACGGCGTCGAAGTCGAGGCCCTGGCGCCGCATCTCCTCGTAGATCGCCCGGGGGCTGTCGCTGTACTGCTTGCCGAGGTGGCTCTCGAAGACGACCGTGCCCTTCTTCACCGGCAGCCGGCTGAACACCTCGTCGTACACGCGCAGTTTGCTCTGCCCGGAGGTGATGTCCTTGCGCAGCTTCTTGGCCCTGCGGAAGCCGGACTTGGCGAGCCGCCCCGGCACGCCCTGCGTCCCGCGCGCCACGAGGTCCTGGATGCGGCCGCTCGCCGACTCCCGTGTGACGAGGCGGAACGCGAGGTGCCCGCGCTGCGAGACCTCGGGCTCCATGTGGTCGGCGACCAGGCGGGTCAGCCGCGGCCGCACGGGCAGCTTGCCCTCGGCGAGCCCCGGGTCGCACGCGGTGAGCCGTGTCCTGGTGCGCACGCCGTCGGCGGTCAGATGCAGGCGCACGTCCCACACCGCGTCGACCACGCCGAGCGGACGCAGGCGACGGGCGAGGTCGACGGAGGCCTCCCAGACGATGACGTCGCCCTCGTGCCGCACGGCGGAGACCGGGAAGCGGAACGTCTGCAGGCTGCGGCGGCGCGCGCTGAACTCCAGCTCGGCGGTGAGCACGGCGTCCGGGCCGACGACACCGAGCGGGTTGGTGACGCGGCCCGCCATGCGGACCGTCCCCGCGGACTCCTCGTACCGCGTCAGGACGTTGCGCAGGAACATCTGGTCGAGGCGCTTGCTGTGATAGCCGAGCGCGGTCACGTCCAGGACCCGGCGGCCGAACGGGTCGTCGAGGTGCTCGGCGCACCAGTACACGCGCCCGTCCCGCTCGGCCAGCGGCGAGGAGATCTTGTCGCGGTTGGTGAGGGTGTCCACGGCGGGCAGCAGGTTCTCCCAGTCGCCCTGCTCCAGGAGGTAGGCGCAGATGGCCTGGATGGGCTGCACCTCGTCGTACGCGGCGCGGTCGAGCCCGGCGAGGTAGTCGCGGGCGAGCCCGGCGAACTCCTGCCGGAAGGCGGCGTCACGGAACGGCAGGTCGCGCAGGTGGAGCACCAGGTCGTGCTTGAGGAACTTGATGTCCTTGGCGAGCCGCAGTTCGTCGAGTCCGCGCTCCGCGAGCAGCGCGTCGATGCGGCGGTGGATCTCCAGGCGGTGCTCGAAGTTGGTCATCTCGTGGCGCCGGTTGGTCACGGACTTCGCGGCGTCGGCGGCGCGCTCGTGGACGTGCCAGTAGTAGACCTGGTTGGGGATGAGGGTGATGCGCTCGGCGGCGAGATAGGCCTCGGCGATGAACATCAGGTCCTCGTAGAACATGCCCTTGGGGAAGCGCAGGGCGTTCTCGACGAGGAAGTCACGGCGGTAGAGCTTGTTCGTGGAGAGGGTGTCCCAGACGAACAGGTCGGGCAGCTCGGTGACCGACTCCAGGGTGCGGGTCGTGGCGTAGAGCCAGGGGTACCACTGGTCGCGCTTCTTGTTGCGGGTGTCCATGGAGAGACGGACGCAGAGCCCGGAGACGATGTCGGAGCCGTCGCGCTCGGCGGCCTCGAGGAGGTTGCGGCAGGCGTTGCGCTCCAGGACGTCGTCGCTGTCGAGGAACATCACGTGGCGGCCGACGGTGTGTCCGATGCCCACATTGCGGGGTTCGCCGCCCGCGCCGCTGTTCTCCGGCAGCTGGTAGGCCCGCACGCGCTCGGGGTGCTCGGCGGCCAGGCGCTGCGCCGTCCCGTACGAGTCGTCGGTGCTGCAGTCGTCGACGATGACGACCTCGACGCCGCGCAGCGTCTGGTCGAGCACCGACCGGACGGCGGTCGGCAGCCGCTCGGCGTCGTTGTAGACGATCACCACCACGGACACATCGGGGCGCTCGGGTCGTTCCCCAGGCGTCCCCCACTCACCTATCTCTCCCATGCGTCCCTCCAGTCAGATGCCGGCTCATCCTACTAATTATCGCTAATGCCCGATTGGCGCTCTTCAGGGGGGTGTGAACGGCCTAGTCCCGATACGCGAAAGGGGGCGCCCCGGGCCATCAGGCCCGGAGCGCCCCCATCGGCGTACGAGGGACTACGAGTGGGTCCGCAGCAGCGTCCGCATCGTCCGCATGGCGACCGACAGGTTCGCCAGGTCGAAGGCGTCCGAGCTCTGGATCTCGTCCAGGGTCGTCCGCGACCGGCTCAGGATCGCCGCGTTCTTCTCCTCCCAGGCCTTGAAGCGCTGCTCGGGAGTGTCCTCGCCGTTCCCGGCGGCGAGCACGTCGGCCGTCAGGGCGGCGTGCGCCGCGTACAGGTCCTCGCGGATCGACGCACGCGCCATCGACTGCCAGCGGTCGGCCCGCGGCAGCTCGATGATGCGGTCCATGAGCTGGGTGATCCGCAGCCGGTCCGCGAGGTCGTAGTACACCTCGGCGACGGCCATCGGGTCCTTGTCCGTGCGGTCGGCGATCGCCACGATGTCGAGCGACGGGAAGGCCGACGAGAACCCGGCGACGCGCTGCGCCAGTTCGTCGGGAACGCCCGCGCCCACCAGCTCGTCGCGGATGCCCTGGTACCACTCCTGGTCGGAGCCGCGCAGCAGCTTCGGCAGCTCGGTCCAGACCTCGGCGACGCCCTGACGGAAGAAGTCGATGGTCTCGGCGAGCTGGAGAGGCTGCGGCCGGTTGTTGAGCAGCCAGCGCGTGCCGCGCTCGACCAGGCGGCGCGAGTGCAGCCGGATGCGCGTCTGGACATCGGCCGCCACCACGTTGTCGAGCGCCTCGACGGCGTCCCAGACCTTGCTCAGACCGAAGATCTCGCGGGCCGCGAGCTGCGCCCGCACGATCTCCTCGAGCGAGGCTCCCGTCTCCTCGCGGAGGCGGTGCAGGAACGTCGAACCGCCCGTGTTCACCGTGTCGTTGACGAGCACCGTGGTGACGATCTCGCGGCGCAGCGCGTGCCCGTCGACCTGCTCGGGGAACTTCTCCCGCAGGGCCGCGGGGAAGTACGCGTGCAGCAGACCGCGCAGGTACTCGTCGTCCGGCAGCGTCGTCTGGATCAGCTCGTCGGCCGCCGTGATCTTCGTGTACGCGAGGAGCACGGCGAGCTCGGGCTGGCTGAGCCCGCGGCCGGAGCTCAGGAGCTCGCGGATCTGCCGGTCGCTGGGCAGGAACTCGAGGCCCCGGTCCAGGTGGCCGTCACGGCCCAGACGGCGCATGAAGCGCTGGTGGGCGTGGAGGAGGGACGGGGACTGGGCGACCGCGTTCGACAGGGCGGTGTTCTGCGCGTAGTTGTTGCGCAGGACCAGGGTGCCGACCTCGTCCGTCATCGCGGCGAGGAACGTGTTGCGCTGCTTGACGGTCATGTCACCGGCGCCGACGACCGCGTTGAGCAGGATCTTGATGTTCACCTCGTGGTCGGAGGTGTCCACGCCCGCGCTGTTGTCGATGGCGTCGGTGTTGATGCGCCCGCCGGCCTGCGCGAACTCGATGCGGCCGAGCTGGGTCAGGCCGAGGTTGCCGCCCTCGCCGACGACCTTGACGCGCAGGTCGGCGCCGTTCACGCGGATCGCGTCGTTCGCCTTGTCGCCGACGTCGCTGTTGGACTCGGCCGACGACTTCACGTACGTGCCGATGCCGCCGTTCCACAGCAGGTCCACCGGCGCCTGCAGGATGGTCTGCATCAGGTCGGCCGGCGTCATCTTGCCGACGCCCTTCTCGATGCCGAGGGCCTCGCGGATGTGGGCGTTCAGCTGGATCGCCTTGGCGCTGCGCGGGAAGATCCCGCCGCCCGCGGAGAGCAGCTCCTTGTTGTAGTCGGCCCAGGAGCTGCGCGGCAGCTCGAAGAGCCGGCGGCGCTCGGCGTACGAGGTCGCGGCGTCCGGCCTGGGGTCGATGAAGATGTGCCGGTGGTCGAAGGCGGCCACCAGGCGGATGTGCTCGGAGAGCAGCATGCCGTTGCCGAACACGTCACCGGACATGTCGCCGACGCCGACGACCGTGAAGTCCTCGCTCTGCGTGTCGGTGCCCAGCTCCCGGAAGTGCCGCTTGACGGACTCCCAGGCGCCGCGGGCGGTGATGCCCATGCCCTTGTGGTCGTACCCGGCGGAACCACCGGAGGCGAAGGCGTCGCCGAGCCAGAAGTTGTAGGACTGGGCGACCTCGTTCGCGATGTCGGAGAACGTCGCGGTGCCCTTGTCGGCGGCGACCACGAGGTACGTGTCGTCCTCGTCGTGGCGCACCACGTCGGCGGGCGGCACGACCTCACCGGCGACCAGGTTGTCGGTGATGTCGAGCAGCGCCGAGATGAACGTCTTGTAGCAGGCCACACCCTCGGCGAGCCACGCGTCGCGGTCCACGGACGGGTCGGGCAGCTGCTTGGCGACGAAGCCGCCCTTGGCGCCGACGGGCACGATGACGGTGTTCTTCACCATCTGCGCCTTGACCAGGCCGAGGATCTCCGTGCGGAAGTCCTCGCGCCGGTCGGACCAGCGAAGGCCACCGCGGGCGACCTTGCCGAAGCGCAGGTGGACGCCCTCGACGCGCGGCGAGTACACCCAGATCTCGTACGCCGGACGGGGCGCGGGGAGTTCCGGGATGGCCTGCGGGTCGAACTTCATGGAGACGTAGTTGTGCGGCTTGCCGCCCTCCGCCTCCTGGAAGAAGTTGGTGCGCAGGGTCGCCTTGATGACCGTGAGGAAGGACCGCAGGATGCGGTCCTCGTCCAGGGAGGCGACCTGGTCGAGGGCGGCATCCAGCTCCTCGAGAAGGGCGTCCGTCAGCTCGACGCCGGCGCGCTGGCGGTCCGGGGACATCCGCGCCTCGAAGAGCGAGACGAGCAGCCGGGTGGTGTGGACGTTGTTGAGGAGGGTGTCCTCCATGTAGTCCTGGCTGAAGGTGGAGCCCGCCTGGCGCAGGTACTTGGCGTAGGCGCGCAGAACCATCGCCTGGCGCCAGTTGAGCCCGGCCCGCAGGACGAGCGAGTTGAAGCCGTCGACCTCGGCCTCGCCGGTCCAGGCGGCGGAGAAGGCCTCCTGGAAGCGCTCGCGGCCGTCGTCGCCCAGGTAGTCGCCGTTGCCGTTCTGCGACTTGGGCAGCCGGAGGCCGAAGTCGTAGATCCACGCGTTCGTGCGGTCCGTGCAGCGCAGCTCGTACGGGCGCTCGTCGGTGACCTCGACGCCCAGGCGCTGGAGGACCGGCAGGACGGCGGAGAGCGAGACCTGGCCGCCCGAGCGGTAGATCTTGAAGCGGCGCTCGCCGGGGGCCGCGCCCACCGGCTCGTACAGGCTGAGCGCGAAGTCCTTGTGCCCGAGCTTGAGCTGCTCCAGGTGCTGAAGGTCGGCGACGGCCGCCCGCGGGGAGTGGTCGGCCTTGTAGCCCTCGGGGAAGGCACCGGAGTAGCGGCGGAGCAGTTCGGCGGCGCGCTCCTCGCCGCACTCGGCGGTCAGCGCCTCGGCGAAGCCGTCGGCCCAGGAGCGGGCGGCCTCGACGAGCCGGGCCTCGATGCGGTCGGTGTCGGCGTCGGTGAGCTTGGGAAGCCCGCCGCCGGGCGCGACACGGACCACGAAGTGCAGCCGGGAGAGGATCGACTCGGTGTTCCAGGCGGTGAAGTCGACGCTGGTGCCGCCGAGCTCCTCCTTGAGGATGTCGATGATCCGCAGCCGGACGCCGGTGGTGTAGCGGTCACGCGGCAGGTAGACGAGCGCGGAGTAGTAACGGCCGTACTCGTCCTTGCGCAGGTACAGCCGCAGCCGGCGGCGCTCCTGGAGGTAGAGCACGGACGTGACGATCGCGCGCAGCTCGTCGGGCGGGGTCTGGAAGAGCTCGTCGCGCGGGTAGGTCTCCAGGATCTGGAGCAGGTCGCGGCCGTCGTGGCTGTTGGGCGAGAAGCCCGCGCCCTTGAGGACTTCCTGGACCTTGCGGCGGATGACCGGCACGCGGCGCACGGACTCGGTGTACGCGGCGGACGAGAAGAGGCCGAGGAAGCGGCGCTCCCCGATGACGTTGCCGTCGGAGTCGAACTTCTTCACGCCGACGTAGTCGAGGTAGCTGGGCCGGTGCACGGTGGCGCGGCTGTTGGCCTTCGTCAGGACGAGGAGCTTGTGCTCGCGGGCCTTCGCGCGCGCGTCCGCGGGCAGCCGGCTGAAGGAGGGGCTGACCGGGTGGTCCTCCTCCCCGTCGTGCTTCGGGTCGGCGCGCAGGATGCCGAGGCCGGTGCCGGGCACCGCGGCGAGCGAGTCGTCGTCCGTCAGGACGTACTCACGGAAGCCCAGGAAGGTGAAGTGGTTGTCGGCGAGCCAGCGAAGGAGCTCGCGGGCCTCGTCGACCTCCTGGTCACGCAGGTCGTCCGCGGTCGGCTCGGTGGGAAGCTCGTCGGCGATGCGCAGCGCGGCGTCGCGCATCTTCTCCCAGTCCTCGACGGTCTCGCGTACGTCGGACAGGATCCGCAGCAGATCGGCGCTGATCTGCTTCAGGTCCGCGCGGTCGGTCTCGCGGTCCATCTCGACGTGGATCCAGGACTCGGTGACCGCGTCGTGCGGGCGCTCCGTGCCGGGGTCGGTGAGGACCTCGAGGAGCTTGCCGGTCAGATCACGGCGTACGACGACCTGGGGGTGGATGACGACATGGATGCCGCGACCCTGCCGCGAGAGCTCGTTGGTGACCGAGTCGACCAGGAAGGGCATGTCGTCCGTGACGACCTCGACGACGGAGTGGCTGCACGTCCAGCCGTTCTCCTCGACGGTCGGGGTGTGCACGCGGACGTTGGCCGTGCCCTGCGGGCGGTTCTCGGCCAGCCGGTAGTGGGAGAAGGCTGCTCCGAAGACGTCGACCGGGTCACGGTCGGCGAGGTCTTCCGGGGCGGTGTGCAGGTAGTAGCGCTGGAGGAACGCGAGGGCCATGTCCTCGTCAGGACTGGCCTCGTCGCCCTTCGACCCGGTCGGTGCCCCATTCGGTAGGCGGCCACCGACCGGGCTGTTCTCAGCTACCCGGGCCGCCCGTGTGAGCAACTCGGCTTTGGCTTCGTCCAGCTTGGTCTGCATTGTCCTCTGACTCCTGTCGCGCGCCGTTGCGTGACGTAGAAGGAAGTGATCCGACGTAACGCCGCGACGCGGGGTCTCCGGTCGAAGTCGACGTTATGCCGCGGTGAGAGATGAGCGGGCGGTTATCCGCCATTTTCAGCGGTTTCGCTGACCGATGGCCGGGATGATCTGGCAGGCCGCACCGCGAAGAAGCGTCAGCGACGCCCCGGGCACGGATGTACTCCGTGTTCCCCGGGCGCAGGGCGGGGGCGTACACGCCCCCGCGGGATATCGCGCTGATCACGGGTCAAGGCTATCGCCCTCCACCCCGGAGTCGTCATGAGCCGTATGTGTACAAAAGCAGGGGTGGAACTTTGACACTCTGCACAGAGACTTTCACGCCATCTGTCGGCGCCTGACCCGCCCGGCGAACCGGTGGGCCCCCTTGGCAAACCGGACGGGCGGATGCACGTTGGGCGGAACGGACGGTCAGCGCGCGAGTGGGGAGCGAGCACCGATGGCAGCCAAGATCCTGATAGTGACCGGCGACGCGGCGGAGAGCCTCGAGGTCCTGTACCCCTACCAGCGGCTGCGCGAGGAGGGGTACGACGTCCACATCGCCGCCCCCGCGCGCAAGAAGCTGCAGCTCGTGGTGCACGACTTCGAACCGGGCTTCGACACGTACACCGAGAAGCCGGGCTACACCTGGCCCGCGGACCTGGCCTTCTCCGAGGTCGACCCCGGTCAGTACGTCGCCCTGGTGATCCCGGGCGGCCGGGCCCCGGAGTATCTGCGCAACGACCCGGAGCTCCGCAAGATCCTCAAGTCCTTCTTCGACGCGGACAAGCCGGTGGCCCAGATCTGCCACGGCCCGCTCCTGACCGCGGCGATCGGCGGCCTGAGCGGCCGCAGGGTCACGGCGTACCCGGCCCTTGAGCTGGACATGCAGACGGCGGGCGCGACGTTCAGGGACGCGGAGGTCGTCGTCGACGGCACTCTGGTCTCGGCCCGCGCATGGCCGGATCACTCGGGCTGGATGAGGGAATTCTTGACGGTGCTGCGGGCCAAGGCTCCGGTGACCTAGCAGGGGCCTAGGCGGCCAGACGCTCGGCGACGTCCACGGCCTCGGCAAGACTGTCGACCACCGGGACTCCCACCCCGACCGCCTCCAGGGACGCCCTGCTGTGGGATCCGCCGGTGTAGAGCACGGCCTGCGCCCCGACGTGCGCCGCGGCGACCGCGTCGTCGACGGCGTCCCCGATGACCACGACGCGCTCGGCTGCGGCGACTCCCTCGAGGGCCGCCAGGTGCCGCACCATCCGCTCGGCCTTGCCCGCGTGCGAGGTGTCCATGCGCCCGTCGATGCGCACGAAGTGCTCCTCGATCCCGTGCCGCCGCACGATCGGCACGAGGTGCTCGTGCGGCGCGAGCGAGAGCAACGACTGCGTACGCCCGGCCGCGCGCCGCTCCGCGAGCAGCTCGGCGGCGCCGTCGGCGAGACCGCAGGCCTCGGCACGCGCCCAGTAGTGCTTGTGGAAGACGGCGTCCATGACCTGCCACTCGGCGTCCGTGGGCAGCCGCCCCATCAGCCGCTCGTAGAACAGCGGCACCGGCACGCAGTACAGATCGCGATACCGCTCGAGCGTGATCGGATCGAGCCCGATCTCCGCGAACGAAGCGTTCGTGGACTCGATCACCGCATGAATGTCATGCAGCAGAGTCCCGTTCCAGTCCCAGACGATGTGCGCCCCGCGCCGCGACTTCCCCATGCCAAAAAGGTACCCGCCCCCACCGACACTCCACTCACGCCCACCCAGAGACGAACCGGCATCACAGCGCCGAGGGCTTCCGCGGGAGCCCCTCAGCCGATCAGCCCGGGAACCTCCTGCGTCGCGAACCACAGCAGCTCGTGGTCCTCGACCCCGTCCCCGCCGCCGTCGCCCTGGCCCGCGCTCCCCAGCGCCGCGGCGACATCCGCCTCGGCGTCCTCGGCGTCCACATGCACCGCGGCGACCTTCTTGAACGGCAGCACCCCGGCGACCCGTACCTCACCGAGCTCCCCCGCGCCCGCGCGCCCGGCGTCCTCCAGCGCCCCGTCCGCCACGTCCGCGGCCAGCACGACCCGCCGCCGGGCCGCTCCGGGCTCCTTGGCGATCAGTTTCAGCGAGGCGAGCGCGGCCTGGCTCAGGGCCGCGTACTCCAGCTCCTCCACGTCGTCCGTCGCGCACCACTCGCGCAGCGCGGGCGTCACGGCGTAGGCGCCCAGCGAGGCGGTCTCGGCGCCCAGCTCGCCCGCCTTGTACGCCTCGGCGAGACGGCTCAGGGTCAGGGGAACGTAGACGCGCATGACGGCCCGCTTTCACAGTCGGAGTCTCGGGAGACGGAGTCGCTTCTCAGAAGACGCAGTCGGAAGGTCACAGAGAAGGCAACACAACAGACCCCCAGAATACGTGCGGGAGTCCCCCTTCGAGCTGCGCCCCGCACCCACCCCCCACGTCACCCGCGCCCCCCGCCCGTCACCCGCCACACCCCAGCGCCCCCAAGGAGCCGCGCACCCCCGACCACCCTGATAGGTGACTCCCCCGGCCGCTCGCCCCCACCCCCGCCGCCCCTTGCGACCCCCGCCCTGGCCCCCGTACAAGATCTCCGACGGAAGTTACTCCCCGGTACAACCGCGACCGGGACAGCGAAGCCGGAGGCGACACGGCATGCAGAAGGTAATGACCAGGCCCCGCTCCCGCCCGGTGACCACCCGCCCACCGGGCCGCACGGACCCCCGCCACCCCTCGGCGGCACGCACGCCACGCTCGGCCCCCCGCACGCCCGCCCGCCCGGTACGCCCCCTCAGGACCCCGCCCCAGCCCCCACCGCACCCCACAGAGCTCTTCACCGAGCGTCTGCTCCTGGTGCTCAGCGGCCAGAAGCCGGTCCACTGGGCGGCACGCCACATCGCCCACACCGCCTTCGACGACCTGACCCGCCTCGCCGAGCAGACGCCCCTGACCGTGAACGGCCGCCGCCCCACGATCCACCGGATCGGCCACTACGAACCGCGTCCCGGGGTCTACGAGGTCTTCGCGAGGATCGGCGCGGGCCCCGCCCTCAGGGCCCTGGCCTTCCGCCTGCACCTGGGCGCGGACCAGCGGTGGCGCTGCACGGCGGTGGAGGTGGGCGCCTCGGCCCGGTAGAGGCGCATGGCAAAGGGGGCCGAGCGCCCATGGCGCCCGACCCCCGGAGAACTGCCTGCAGCCGCCCGCGGCTACTTCTTGCGGCGACGCCCGCCCTTCTGGGCCTTGCGCCGCTCCGCGCGGGTCATGCCGTCCGACTCCGAACGCACGCCGGCGTCCTCGGTCTCGAAGTCACCCTCGTCGACGCCGCCCTCGGCGTTCGGCGCCTGGAAGTGCAGCCGGTCGGGCCGCTGCGGAGCCTCGAGACCCTTGGCGCGGATCTCGGGACGGCCGCCGCCCGCGGGAACGGCGTCCTTCTTCTCCAGGGAAGCGCCGGCCGCGGCCGAGTCCGACACCGGAACCTCCTCGACCTGCTGCTCGACCTGGACCTCCAGGTTGAACAGGTAGCCGACGGACTCTTCCTTGATGCCGTCCATCATGGCGTTGAACATGTCGAAGCCCTCGCGCTGGTACTCCACCAGCGGGTCCTTCTGCGCCATGGCCCGCAGGCCGATGCCCTCCTGGAGGTAGTCCATCTCGTAGAGGTGCTCGCGCCACTTGCGGTCGAGCACCGAGAGGACGACGCGTCGCTCCAGCTCCCGCATGATCTCGGAGCCGAGCTGCTCCTCACGCGCCTCGTACTGCTGGTGGATGTCGTCCTTGATGGACTCGGAGATGAACTCGGCGGTCAGACCCGCGCGGTCACCCGCGTCCTCCTCCAGCTCCTCGATGGTGACCTTCACCGGGTAGAGCTGCTTGAAGGCGCCCCACAGCCGGTCCAGGTCCCACTCCTCGGCGAAGCCCTCGGCGGTCTCCGCCGCGATGTACGCGTCGATCGTGTCATCCATGAAGTGCGTGACCTGCTCCTGGAGGTTCTCGCCCTCCAGGACGCGGCGACGCTCGCCGTAGATGACCTCGCGCTGGCGGTTGAGGACCTCGTCGTACTTCAGGACGTTCTTGCGCGTCTCGAAGTTCTGCTGCTCGACCTGCGACTGGGCGGACGCGATCGCGCGCGTCACCATCTTGTTCTCGATCGGCACGTCGTCCGGGACGTTCGCCATGGCCATCACGCGCTCGACCATCTGCGCCTTGAAGAGGCGCATCAGGTCGTCGCCGAGCGAGAGGTAGAAGCGGGACTCGCCCGGGTCGCCCTGACGGCCGGAACGACCGCGCAGCTGGTTGTCGATGCGGCGCGACTCGTGGCGCTCGGTGCCGAGGACGTAGAGCCCACCCAGGCTCTTGACCTCCTCGAACTCCGCCTTCACGGACCGCTCGGCCTTCTCCAGGGCGGCGGGCAGCGCGGCGGCCCACTCCTCGACGTGCTCGACGGGGTCGAGGCCGCGCTGGCGCAGCTCCGCCTCGGCGAGGTCGTCGGGGTTGCCGCCGAGCTTGATGTCCGTGCCTCGTCCGGCCATGTTCGTGGCGACGGTGACGGCGCCCTTGCGGCCGGCCTGGGCGATGATCGGCGCCTCACGGTCGTGCTGCTTGGCGTTGAGCACCTCGTGCTGCACACCACGCTTGGAGAGCTGCTGGGAGAGGTACTCCGACTTCTCCACGGAGGTCGTGCCGACCAGGATCGGCTGGCCCTGCTCGTGCTTCTCGGCGATGTCGTCGACGACGGCGGCGAACTTCGCGACCTCGGTGCGGTAGATCAGGTCCGACTGGTCGGCGCGGACCATGGGCCGGTTCGTCGGGATCGGCACGACGCCCAGCTTGTAGATCTGGTGGAACTCGGCGGCCTCGGTCATGGCCGTACCAGTCATGCCGCAGAGACCGGGGGTCTCCTTGCCGTCGTGGTCGTGACGCTTGTAGAGGCGGAAGAAGTTCTGCAGGGTGATCGTCGCGAGCGTCTGGTTCTCGTCCTTGATGTCCACCCCTTCCTTCGCCTCGATCGCCTGGTGCATGCCCTCGTTGTAGCGGCGGCCGGCGAGGATACGGCCGGTGTGCTCGTCGACGATCATGACTTCGCCGTCGATGACGACGTAGTCCTTGTCCTTCTTGAACAGTTCCTTGGCCTTGATGGCGTTGTTCAGATAACCCACGAGCGGCGTGTTGACCGACTCGTACAGGTTGTCGATGCCCAGCCAGTCCTCGACCTTGGAGACACCGGGCTCGTGGATGGCGACGGTGCGCTTCTTCTCGTCGACCTCGTAGTCCCCGGTCTCCTCGATGCCCTTGAGGGTGTTGCCCGCCTCGCCCTTGGTGAGGCGGGTCACCAACTTGGCGAAGTCGCCGTACCACTTGGTGGCCTGGTCGGCGGGGCCGGAGATGATCAGCGGCGTACGGGCCTCGTCGACGAGGATCGAGTCGACCTCGTCGACGATCGCGAAGTTGTGGCCGCGCTGCACCAGTTCGTCCTTCGACCACGCCATGTTGTCGCGCAGGTAGTCGAAGCCGAATTCGTTGTTCGTGCCGTACGTGATGTCGCAGGCGTACTGCTCGCGGCGCTGGGCCGGCGTCATGTTGGCGATGATGCAGCCGACGCTCAGACCCAGGAACTTGTGGACGCGGCCCATCATCTCGGAGTCGCGCTCGGCCAGGTAGTCGTTGACCGTGATCAGGTGCACGCCCTTGCCCGACAGGGCGTTGAGGTACGCCGGGAGGGTGCCGACGAGCGTCTTGCCCTCACCGGTCTTCATCTCGGCCACATAGCCGAGGTGCAGCGCGGCGCCGCCCATCATCTGGACGTCGTAGTGCCGCTGGCCGAGGACGCGCTTGGCGGCCTCGCGCACGGTGGCAAAGGCTTCGGGGAGGAGGTCGTCAAGGGTCTCGCCGTCGGCGTAACGCTCCTTGTACTCCTCGGTCAGCGCGCGCAGCTCGGCGTCGGAGAGGCTGACGAAGTCCTCTTCGATGGAGTTGACCTGGTCCGCGATGCGGTGCAGCTTGCGCAGGATCTTGCCTTCGCCTGCACGCATGATCTTCGAGAGGACGGACACGGGGGTTGGTCTCCTTGCCGGTCGGGCCTGGCATGGTCGGTTTACTCATAGGGCAACGGCCATCGTAAGCGAGGAGCGGGCCGCGCCGGGAGGTCTGCCGATACGTCAACGGACGGGGGGCCTGGAAGGTGCCGGGTTGTGCCGATCAGCGCTCGGCGAAATGCGGGTGAAAGCTCGGCCAAAAGCACTGGCCCACAGCGCCCGGCCCCCGCAGAATCACCGGATGGAGCCCGTCACCCTCACCACCGAACGCCTGATCCTGCGCGCCTTCACGCCCGCCGACACGGACGAGACGTACGAAGCCTGCCAGGACGCCGACATCCAGCGCTGGACCACGGTCCCCTCGCCCTACACCCGCGCGGACGCGGAGGGCTTCGTCGGCCGCATGGTGCCGGACGGCTGGCGCCATGACACGGAGTACACCTTCGCCGTTCGACCCCGGGAGGGCGGCCCCCTGGTCGCCGCCGCCAGCCTCCACCACCCGCGCTCGGGCGCCTGGGAGGTCGGCTACTGGACGGCGAAGGAGCACCGGGGCAGCGGCTACATGACGGAGACCGTCCTCGCGCTGGCCAGGTGGGCCTTCGCCGACCTGGGCTGCAACCGTCTGGAATGGCGCGCCGAGGTGGGCAACACGGGGTCGCGCGCGGTGGCGGAGAAGGCGGGCTTCGTCATGGAGGGCACCCTGCGCGCCGCCCTCCTGAACAAGACCACGCTGCGTGACTGCTGGGTCGGCGCCCTGCTCCCGAGCGACCTGGGCATGGCGTCGCTCCCGCCGTACCTGCCCGCCCGCGCCTGAGGCACCCCTCGGCCGCCGCCGGGTTTCCGCAGGCCAGGGGGCTCTGTCAGTGCCGCCCCCTATCGTTTCCGGCATGACGAGCCTGCCGCCGCGCCCCGCCATCGACCTCTCCGCCGACGAGGCCCGCCGCATCGCGCTGCGCGCCCAGGGATTCCTGGGCGCGCCGGACCGGAAATCCGGTGTGCGGGGCGTGTTGCGGCATCTCGGCGCGGTCCAGCTCGACACGATCTCGGTTCTTGCCCGCTCCCACGAGCTCATTCCGTACGCCCGGCTCGGTGCCGTCGGCCGCGACAGGATCGAGGCGGCGTACTGGGACGGGGCATCGGGCACCGGCCCGGCCCGGCCGCACGCCTTCGAGTACTGGTCGCACGCCGCGTGCATCCTGCCCATCGAGGAGTGGCCGCACTTCGCCTTCCGGCGCCGCGCCTACCGCACCCGCCCGCACTGGCACCACGACCTGCCGGCCGGTGCGTACGACACGGTCATCAAGCAGCTCACCGCCGAAGGCCCCCTCACCGCGACGGAGTTGGGCGGCGCGAAGAACAAGGGCGAGTGGTGGGACTGGTCGGACGCGAAGGTCGCCGTCGAGCGGGCCTTGATGTACGGCGAGGTGGTCTGCACCGAGCGGCGCAGCTGGAAGCGGGTGTACGACCTCGCGGAGCGCGCCATCCCGGGCACGCTGCTCCATGACGACCTGGACGACAGGGAGTGCCTGCGCCGCCTGGTCCGCCTGGCCGGACAGGCGCTCGGCGTCGGCACGCGCGCGGACATCGCGGACTACCACCGCCTCAAGGGCGAGCAGTTCGACTCGGTGGTCGCGGACTCGGGTCTGGTGCCGGTGACGGTGGAGGGCTGGGACAAGCCGGCCTGGGCCGACCCCGCGGCCCTGGAGACGGCTCCGCGCGGCCGCCACCGCACGACGCTCCTCTCGCCCTTCGACTCCCTGATCTGGGAGCGGGCCCGCACGGAGCGGATCTTCGGCTTCACCCACCGCCTGGAGGCGTACGTCCCCAAGCCCAAGCGGATCCACGGCTACTTCGCGATGCCGGTCCTGGCCGGGGGCCACCTCGTCGGCCGCGTGGACCCCGCGCGCGAGGGCAGCACGCTGGTCGCCAAGCAGGTGTCACTGGACGGCCCCAAGGCCGTGCCCGCGGTGGCCCAGGCCCTGCGTGAAGCGGCGACCTGGGTCAACTGCGATTCCGTACGGGTGGAGCGCGTCGACAAGCCCGAGCTGGCCGCCGAGCTGGTCCGCGCCCTCACCTGATCTCGAGGATCTTCTCCCGCATCGCGTAGACGACGGCCTCCATCCTGGAGTGCAGCTGCAGCTTCTCCAGGATGTTGCGGACGTGGTTCTTCACGGTGTTCTCGGAGATGAACAGCTCTTTCGCGATGTCGCGGTTGTTCATGCCCGTGGCCACCAGCTTCAGCACTTCCAGCTCGCGGTCGGTCAGCCGCGGCGCGGGCACCAGCCTGCGCTCGTCGGTGCGCTGGATCATCGACTTGAACTCGGTGAGCAGTTTCGACGCCATGGACGGACTGATCTGCGACTGCCCGTCGGCCACCGCGCGAATGGCCGTGGCCACCTCGTCCGTGGAGATCTCCTTGAGGAGATAGCCCGTGGCGCCGGCCTTGATCGCGTCGTAGAGGTCGGCCTCCTCGTCGCTGATCGTCAGCATGATGATCTTGGCGCTCGGCGCGACCTCCTTGATCGAGGTGCACGCCTCGATGCCGCCGCGCTTGGGCATGCGCACGTCCATCAGCACGATGTCCGGCAGCAGGTCCGCCGCCTTGTCCACCGCCTCGGCGCCATCGCCCGCCTCCCCGACCACCTGGATGTCCTCCTCGGCCGCGAGGACGATCTCCAGGCCCCGGCGGAAGAGCGCGTGGTCGTCCACCACAAGGACCCTGATGGGTTCCTTGCGCGGTGCGCCCGCATCCGTGCCGATGCCGATGCCGTCGTCGTCATCGGCATCCCGCATCGGTCCGAAGCTGTCCGCCATCGTTCCTCCCCCTGAAGGCCATGGCCCGTTGTGCGTCGGCTGCGGCCAACCCGAGGCAGCAGCGCGCCGGTTGGCCGGCTCCGCCCATGATTTCATGCTCGGGCGGTCGCGCGGTGCCCGCAGGGGTCGCATGCTGGTGCCCCTGGGGGCGCACACGCGCTCCAGGGGCACCAGCACACCCTCGGCCGACCGCGGTCAGCCGCCGAGCGCACCGCCACCGCCGCCGGACTCCGGCCGGGCGACCATGGGGTCGGTGTTGAGACGGATCACGCCGTAGTCGTAGGCGTGCCGCCGGTAGACCACGCTCGGTTCCTTCGACTCCGAGTCGACGAACAAGTAGAAGTCGTGCCCGACGAGTTCCATCTCGTAGAGCGCCTGGTCGAGTGTCATGGGAGCCGCCACGTGGCTCTTCTCGCGGACCACGAGCGGACCTTCGCCCTGGATCTCCAGCGAGCCGATCCTCTTGACGGGCACGCCGTCCGGCTCTTCCTCGCGCACGAGGGTGCCGTCTCCGTTGAGAGTCGCCGCGTCCGGCACCCGCTCGGCAACTTCGGCGGCGGAGAGCCTGCCGGTGCCGCGCCGGTTGTGGCGCTTCTCGTGCTGCTTGCGCAGCCTTGCGTCGAGTTTGGCGGTGGCCAGGTCGAGCGCCGCGTACGGATCGGTCGCCGAGGCCTCCGCGCGGATCACTGGTCCGCGTCCCCGGAGCGTGATCTCGACACGGTCGGAACGGTCGGCCTGACGCGGGTTGGCTTCCTTGGACACCTCGACGTCGAGGCTGATCACCTTGCCGTCGAGCTTCTGGATCTTCTCCAGGTTCAGCTTCTCGGCCACGTGCTTGCGGAACCGCTCGGGCACCTCGGTCTTGCGGCCCTTGACGACGATGTCCACGCAGAACTCCGTTCCCGGATCGCCCCGCTTCGGCGGCGGAGCATCTCCCTTTTGCACCAGGCCCCGGTGACTCCCGGAGCCTCGGACTCGGTGACTTCCACCTCCTCCTCCCCCGCGAACAAGATCTCCACCCCGACCGGCCCGGGTGATTGCGAAAACCCGGCGACCGGCATTCCGATATGTGAGGGGCGGCGTCCGCCATTCCTCACAACCGAACATATCTCGCCCGGACGGATGTCGTCACCCTCTACCGCTGCATACCTCCATTCAGGTGTATTAGCCCTCTCACTACCTGCAACGATGCAAGTTCCCAGTCAGTTCCGGTTTATTCCGAAAGAATCCGGCGAGGAGGCAACAACAGCCGCGATGATCCTGTTCTCGCCGGTATTTTCACGGGCTGTCACCACTGCGGCCGCCCCTTTACTTTCCGTGTCTACGTCACGTATTGCGCGCGCCGCCTCGGCCAAAGACGCGCCCGTGGTCATCAGGTCGTCCACGATCACGACCCGCCCACCGGCGAGCAGCCGCCCGCCGCCCGCGGTCACCTCCAGGGCGCCCCTCAGATTCGCCTGCCGCTGACGGGAGTTGAGCCCCGCCTGGTCGGCCACGACCCGCCGCTGGCGCAGGACTGCGAGCACCCGGGCCCGCGTGCCGCCCCGCCGCAGCTCACCCGCGGCGGCCAGCGCGATCCGCCGCACCGGATCATGGCCACGCGCGCGCACGGCCCCGCGAGCCGAAGGCACCGGCACCAGCAGTACCGGAGCGTCACCGCCGACCCCCTCGTACGGACCGGCACCCGCCCGGAGCCCGGCCCGCACCGCCCCGGCCAGTCCCGCGCCCAACGGCCCCACGAGCCCCAGAGCGCCCCGCTCCTTGTGCGCAAGCAGCACCGCCCGCACCGAGTCCCCGTAGACGGCCGACGCATGCACCACCGGCAGCCCCCGCGGCCGGGGACGAGGACTCACCCGGCACGGCGCCGCCCCGCACAGCGCGTCGCGGCACGGCGCGCAGAGCGCCGCGCGAGGCCTGCCACAGCCTCCGCACTCGGCCGGCAGCACCAGATCGGTGAGGTCCTGCCACCACCCCGGCATGCCCACCACTGTGCCAAGGCCGAAGCGCCCCTGGCCACCCCTGTGGACAACGCCCTGTGGACAACTCCCCGTCAGGGTGACGGCGTTGTCGTCACCCGGGATAAACCGGCGCCGACCCCTGCTCCACCACCGTCTGCCACTGCGCACCCGTCGGCAGCCGCACGATGCCGTCGTCCGAGTGGGCCACCAGCGGCTGCTGCTCGTCCTCCGACGCCGCTATCTCCTTCACGCCGGTGAGGCCGGGCAGCGTCGCACCGGCGGGCATCGAACCGTCGCACTGCACGTACCGCAACTGCTGCACACCGCCGGACTCGCGTCCGACCACCACGAGGCGGCTGCCGCCCGCCCACGACATGGCGGTGACCTCCTCCATCTGCGGTGCGGCCTGGCGCAGCCCGTCCACGGAGATCTGCGGCTGCTCGCCCTTGGCGCCCGTGCGCTCGACGCGGCCTATCCGCAGGCTCGTCCTGCCGTCCTTCTTCACGAGGAGCGCGACCCGTACGCCGTCGGCCGACACCCGCACCGCCTCGATCCGACCGTCGAGGTTCGCGATCTTGACCGGCAGGGGCTCTCCCGCACCCTGTTCGAGCCAGAGCAGCCGGGGCCGCTTCGGATCGCGGTCGGCCACCCAGAGGTCACCGCGCCCGTCCCAGCTGGGCGTCGAAAGCCCGTCCTGCTCGGACTTCGCCTTGCTGCGCACCTCCGGCTTGCCGAGGGCACCCTCGGAGACCAGCGACCCCATGTAGAGCGACCGCCCGTCGAGCGACACCCCGGCCGCCCGCTCCTCGTCCCGCGACACGGCAGCGGACCGCAGCGGCTGCTCGCCACTGCCCAGCTTTCCGGGCACGGGCTGCGGATCGGCCTTGCCACGGGCACCGGCCGGCATCCGCACCAATTGACGCTTGTCGTCGATGAGGTACTGGAAGTCCGGGTGCTCGGCGATGCGGCGCGAGGCGACGGACTCGGCCCGCTCCTTGCTCAGGACGCACAGCTGCGAGCCGTTGCGGCGCTGCAGCTCCACCTCCTCGACGCCGGACGACGCCAGGTCCTGGAGCGTGAAGAGCAGCTGCGCGGCCATCTCCGTGCACCGCTCCTGGCCTATCTGGTCGGCCTTCGCGTTCAGCGGCACCGTCAGCTTGCCCTGATCGTCGGGCGCCAGCGTCTTGGTGCCCGCCTTGAGCCGCGTACCCGTCGGGAACCGCGTGCCCACGACCTGCTTGAGCCAGGTGGTGGGGCCGTCGAGCAGCGCCTTCACGGACTCCGTCACGGGGTCTATTCGCTGGCGTATGTAGACGGGGTCGGCGACGAGCCCTTCCTGGCCGCCACCGGTCGCACCGGACGAACGCGTCGCGAAGTAGTACTTGTTGACGGACCAGTAGATGCGCTGGAAGTCGGACTGGCCGAGCACGACACCCTGCGGCACCCGGTCTATCCGCCACTCCTTGCCGTTCGGCCCGTCCTGCTGGGTGAGGTGCACGCTCTGGTTGTACGCCTCGTCGTCGAGCTGGTAAGCGTGCTCGTCGTCCACGGTGGCGACCTTGCGGCCGGTCAGCGGAAACGTACGGCCGGTGTCGCCGTCCCCGACACTGCCCGTCCCCGGGGTCGGCCCGCTGTCGAGCACCGTGGTCTGCACATCGGGGTTCCAGCCCTTGGAGGCATCCTTGGTCAGATACTTGCGCGCCATCGCGAACTGAGGGTCGTCGCTGGTCAGCGCCTCAAGAAAGCCCTGGACGATCTCCACGGGACCGGCGTTCTCCCCCGGCGGCATCGCGTAGACCCGGACCTGCGACTGCGAGTCCGGCCGCTGGGAGGCGTCGACCGCCTTCAGGTTCCCGCTGTCGGGCATCGAGGCACACCCCGCGAGCAGCACCCCGCAGGAGCCGAACAGCACACCGGCCCGCAGCGGACGCCGGCGAGCGCGGCGGTCGTGGTCAGCGGCCACGAGAGGCCTCCCCTTCCCTGGCGGGATCCGTATCCGTCTCGCTCACGCGCTCAGCGTCCCCAGCGGTGTCCGTCGCCGCTTCACCGGGCCCGTCGTCCAGCGGCCTCCGCGGCACCACCCGCGCCCCACTGCCCGGCAGCGCGGTCGGGTCCACCGTCGTGGCCGCCTGCGCCAGCCGCGGCGCGATCGGCGCCCTCGCGGGCACGGGCGGCGGCACCCGCTCCGACACCGTCGGCTGCGCGGGCACCGTGGCGAGCTTGTTCGCGCCGCCGAGCGGCAGACCCGCGTCGTTCAGGCCGCGGTGCCGTCGCGAGTCGTCGGGCTCCAGCGGTATCGGCGAACCCCGAAGGGGCTCGTCCGCCGTGCGCGGCAGCGTCAGACGGAACTGCGAACCGCCGCCCGGCTCACCCCACGCCTGCAGCCAGCCGCCGTGCAGCCGTGCGTCCTCGAGCGCGATGGAGAGCCCCAGGCCCGTACCACCGGTGGTACGCGCGCGTGCCGGGTCGGCCCGCCAGAAGCGGCTGAACACCCGGGTCGCCTCGCCGGGCTTGAGCCCCACTCCGTAGTCCCGCACCGCGATCGCGACCGCGCCGCCCGCCACCGCGAGCCGCACCACGACGTCCTGGCCCTCGCCGTGCTCCACGGCGTTGACCACGAGGTTGCGAAGGACCCGCTCCACCCGGCGCGCGTCGGCCTCGGCGACCACGGGCTGCTGGTCCCCGACGACCCTTATGTGCGTCCCCTTGCGCTCCGCGAGCGGCTCCGCGCCGCCCACGACACGTCGTACGACCTCACGCAGGTCTATCGGCTCGGCCTCGAGGGCCGCCGCGCCCGCGTCGAACCGGCTGATCTCGAGCAGATCCGCGAGCAGCGTCTCGAACCGGTCGAGCTGATCGGCGAGCAGCTCGGCTGAGCGCGCGGTCACCGGATCGAAGTCCACGCGCGCGTCGTGGATGACATCGGCCGCCATCCGTACGGTCGTCAGCGGCGTACGCAGCTCGTGCGAGACGTCCGAGACGAACCGCCGCTGCATCCGCGAGAGCTCCTCCAGCTGCTGGATCTTCAGCTGGAGGTTCTGCGCCATCTTGTTGAAGGCCTCACCGAGGCGCGCGATGTCGTCCTCTCCGGTGACCTTCATACGTTCCTGGAGGCGCCCGGCGGACAGCCGCTCGGCGATGCCCGCGGCCATCCGTACCGGCGTGACGACCTGGCGCACCACCAGCCAGGCGATGGCGCCGAGCAGCACCACGACGAACAGACCCGCGGTGGCCAACGTCGTCCTGACGACCCCGAGGGACTCCTCCTCCTGCGTCAGCGGGAAGAGGTAGTACAGCTGGTAGGGCTGGCCCTTCAGGTCGTTCAGACGCTTGCCGATGACGAGGCCGGGCTGCGCCTCACGGCCGTCGTTGAAGACGATGCGGGTATTGCTCTGATACGCCCTGGTGCCCTTGTCGACGCTGTCGCGCAGCGCCTCGGGCACGCTCTGGATCGGGTCCACGCCCCCGGAGGCACGCGGCCCGCGCACACTCTCGCCGCCCGCCGTGGACGTCGGGCTCAGCGTCACCACGTTGAACGCGCTCTGGCCGCCGCTGGAGAGCTGCTCGACCAGGTCGGACATCCACACGGCGGTGGGCCGCGCGGCCCCTCCGTCGGGCGTGCCGCTGCCGCTGTCCTGCCCCGAGCGCGGCCGGGCCGCGTTCGCCTCGTCCTGGGCCGCCCGGAAACCGCCGTCGGCCTGACTCTGCGAGGCCTTCACCTTGGCCTTGAGCAGGCCGTTGTTCACCGAGCTCATGACGGCGAAGCCCAGCATCAGGACCACACCGAGCGACATGAGCAGCGTCGTGACGACGACCTTCAACTGAATGTTGCGCCGCCACAGCCGCAGGGCCGGCAGCAGCGGACGGCGCACCCAGCGCACGAAGAGCCTCAGGACGGGGCTGCCCTGCACCCCGTCCTGCAACAGCAGACCACCGTCGAGGAGCCGCCCGAACGTCGAGCCGCGCCGCGACGGCCCCCCAGTCCGCCCCGAGCGGCCGCCCGGAGCCGGAGCCCCAGGAGGTGTTCCGGGGGAACTGTCCCGGGACATGTCAGCTCGGTCCGGCCTTGTAACCGACACCACGGACGGTCACCACGATCTCCGGACGCTCGGGGTCCTTCTCGACCTTCGAGCGCAGCCGCTGCACGTGCACGTTCACCAGCCGGGTGTCCGCCGCGTGGCGGTAGCCCCAGACCTGCTCGAGCAGCACCTCACGCGTGAACACCTGCCACGGCTTGCGGGCCAGCGCGACAAGCAGGTCGAACTCCAGCGGCGTCAGCGCGATCGACTGCCCCTCCCGCTTCACGGAGTGCCCCGCCACGTCGATGACCAGGTCACCGATGGTCAGCTGCTCCGGCGCGGGCTCCTCCGACCTCCGCAGCCGCGCCCTGATGCGGGCCACGAGCTCCTTCGGCTTGAAGGGCTTCACGATGTAGTCGTCGGCGCCCGACTCCAGGCCGACCACCACGTCCACCGTGTCGCTCTTGGCCGTGAGCATGACGATCGGCACCCCGGACTCCGCCCTGATCAGGCGGCACACCTCGATGCCATCACGGCCCGGCAACATCAAATCCAGCAGTACAAGATCCGGCTTTGCCTCCCTGAAAGCGGCCAGCGCCTTGTCGCCATCAGCTACGAACGACGGCTCAAAACCTTCACCACGCAGCACAATCCCGAGCATCTCGGCCAGTGCGGTGTCGTCGTCGACGACAAGGACTCGTCCCTTCATGCCTGACATCATCCCATTAGCTCATCGATACCTGGCGTGACCTGGCACACAGCTCGCCCAGGCCCCCTGCTGTCACGGGCGACACGACGCCCTCCTCGGTGACGATCGCCGTCACCAGTTCCGGCGGCGTCACATCGAACGCGGGGTTGTACGCCTGGGTCCCCAGAGGTGCCACCGCGATCCCGCCTCCCGACTCAAATCCGGCCATCGGCACATACGGTGCCGTGACCTCCGTCACTTCATGACTCGCCCGCTGCTCCACCTCGATGGACGCTCCGTCCGGGGTGTCCGGGTCCACGGTCGTGACCGGTGCCACCACGATGAACGGCACGTGGTGGTAGCGGGCGAGCACCGCGAGCGGATAGCTCCCCACCTTGTTGGCCACCGAACCGTCGGCCGCGATGCGGTCGGCGCCGATCAGCACGGCATCCACCTCACCCGCCGCGAACAGCGACCCCGCCGCATTGTCCGTAAGCAAGGTGTACGCCATTCCGGCCCGCGCCGCCTCATACGCGGTCAGCCTCGAACCCTGCAGCAAGGGCCGCGTCTCGTCCACCCACAGCCTGCGAAGCCGTCCCGTGCGGTGCGCGGCAAGGGCCACCGCGAACGCCGTGCCCTCACCGCCGGACACCAGGGCCCCCGTGTTGCAGTGGGTCAGGATCCGGTGGCCGCCGCCCGGCAGCATCTCGTCGAGCAGCGCGAGCCCGTGCGCCGCCATCCTCCCGCTGGCCTCGGCGTCCTCCCGGTGCAGCGCCCGCGCGGCCGCCAGCGCCGCGGCGCCCGCCCGCTCCGGACCGGCCCCGGCCGCCTCCGCCGCGCGATAGGCGGTCAGCGCCCTGCGTACGCCGTACCCGAGATTGACCGCGGTGGGTCTGGCGCCCGCGAGCGCGACCGCCGCCTCCTCCACGTCGAAGCCGCGTACGGCGGCCAGCGCGACGCCGTAGGCACCGGTGATGCCGAGCAGCGGCGCCCCGCGCACCGCCAGCGTGCGGATCGCCTGCACCAGGGCCGGCGCGTCCGTGCACACCAGCTCGGTCTCCTCACCGGGCAGCCTGGTCTGGTCGAGGAGGACCAGTACGGGGCCCTCGGGGGGCTCGGCCCAGCGGATCGCGGAGATCGCCGGGTTCGCCTCTTTCACCGGATTCGTCGGGGTCTGGTTCGGCCGGGTGTCCTCGCCTGATTGCGCGTACTGATCAGCCATCCGCCCAGTCTGCCCCGTACCTGACGGACAATTGAAGGTGTGCAGCCCATACGCTGCCCGGTCCCCGCACGGGCGCGCCGTGGCACGATGGCTGGCAACCTGCCGCCGCGACCGCGGGCGGGCACCGTGAAGGAGCGACGATGAACGACACTCCGGGCTGGGCTTCGCCCGGATCTGCCCCCTCCGACGACGGCAAGGACTCCGGCGAGCCCGGACCCGCCGAGCCCGCGGACCAGCCCGACGCTCCCGCATCGAAGTGGTCCAAGGAGCAGCCGCCGCCCGCCCAGTGGTCCGCCCCCGCCCCACCCACGCCCGGCCAGACCCCGCCTCCGCCGCCACCCCCGCCCGGCGGCGGCTGGGGCGGCGGACACCCCGGCGGTCCCGGCCCCGGCGGGCCCGGCCGCTATCCGGGCTGGGGCGCGTGGCAGGGCCCGCCGCCCGCCGCGAAGCCCGGCGTCATCCCGCTGCGGCCGCTCGGCGTCGGCGAGATCCTGGACGGCGCGGTCTCCACGATGCGCACGTACTGGCGCACGGTGCTCGGCATCTCGCTCGCCGTGGCCGTGTTCACGGAGATCGTCGTCATCCTGCTGCAGGGGCTCGTCCTCAACGACAGCGCGTCCACGGACGCACTCGACGACCCGAGCGCGACCGTCGGCGAGCTGACCCGCGCCCTGGGCGACACCCTGCTGAGCTCCGGCGTGGTCCTGCTGATCACGCTGCTCGGCACGATCGTCGCGACCGCCCTGCTCACGATGGTCACCAGCCGTGCCGTCCTCGGTAAATCGGTCACCACGGCCGAGGCCTGGCAGGACGCGAAGCCGCAGCTGCCGAGGCTGATCGGCCTGACGCTGCTGCTCCCGCTCATCGGCATGGCGGTCGTCGCCGCCGGCAGCCTGCCCGGCGTGCTGATCGCTGCCGCCGGGGCATCGGACGCGGGCATCAGCCTCGCCGTGCTCGGCGGATTCGCCGCCCTGATCGTCGCCATCTGGCTCCTCGTCCGCTTCTCGCTCGCCTCGCCCGCCCTGATGCTGGAGAAGCAGGGCGTGAAGAAGTCGATGACCCGCTCGGCGAAGCTGGTCCGCGGCTCCTGGTGGCGGGTGTTCGGCATCCAGCTGCTCGCCGCGATCATCGCCAACGTGGTCGCGTCGATCATCGTCATCCCCTTCACCCTCATCGCGGGCGCGCTGAGCGGCGACGGCGTCACCGGCTTCCTCGACAGCGGCACCGGCGACCTCGGCTGGACCTTCCTGATCGTCAGCGGCGTCGGCTCGGTCATCGGCTCGATGCTCACGTTCCCGATCACCGCCGGCGTCACGGTCCTTCTCTACGTCGACCAGCGGATCCGCCGGGAGGCCCTCGACCTCGAACTGGCGCGCGCGGCGGGCCTCCAGGGCGACCACGGCACCGGCACGGGCGCCCCCGGAACCCCGGGGAGCTGATGCGGTGACGGGGGCAGCACTGCAGGCAGCAAGGACGTTCGCACCACTCGTACGACGCACCGGGGACGACGACCCACCGGTGACGATCCCGCGCGCCCCCGCGCGGGAGGCAGCCGAGCGCGAACTGTCCGACCCCGCCTACCACCAGGACGACCCGAGCCTCCTGCAACGCGCCCTGGACCGCTTCTGGGAGTGGGTCGACGACCTGTTCTCCGCCGCCTCGGGGGCAACCCCGGGCGGCGGCCTCGGGCTCCTCGTCATCGTCATCGCCGTACTGGCCCTCGTCGCGGCCCTGTGGTGGCGCCTGGGCACCCCGCACCGCGCCCCCGCCTCCTCACCCGCCCTCTTCGACGACCGCCCGCGCACCGCCGCGGAACACCGCGCGGCCGCCGAGGCACACGCGGCACAGGCCCACTGGAACCAGGCCGTCCAGGAGCGCATGCGCGCCATCGTCCGCTCCCTGGAGGAACGCGCCCTCCTGGACCCCCGCCCCGGCCGCACGGCGGACGAAGCAGCAGCGGAGGCCTCCGTCCCCCTCCCGACCCACGCCACAGAACTCCGGGCGGCAGCCCAGTCCTTCGACGCCATCACCTACGGCGCCCGCAAAGCCACAGAACCGACCTACACCCGCCTGACCACGCTGGACAAAGCCCTAACCCAAACAAAACCATCCCTGAGCACCACCCCCCAGGGAGCCCCCCGTTGACGGCCCCCCAGGACCCGCCGAACCCCTACGCCGGCGACGGAACACCCGAGGACAAGAGCAAGAACGACCCCCGCACCGACGGAAACGGCACCAGCCCCGCCCCTGGCAACGGCACAGGCGCTGGCACCGACATCGACACAGGCACCGGCCCTGGCAACGGCACAGGCACCGGCCCTGCCACCGGCATCGGTACCGGCACAGGCACCGGCACAGGCACCGGCACCGGCACCGGCACGGGAGCACCCACCCCAGCCCGCGCCGCCACAGCCATCGCCCCCACCACACCGGTGCCCGCACCGACACCCGCACGCACCCCCGGGGCCGACTCCACCCCCGACCCCAACGCCAACCCCAACCCCGTCACCCCCACCTCCTCGAGCCCCACCCCCCGCCAACTCTGGACCAAGACCCGCGGCATCCTCCTCGCCCTGGTACTCCTCGTGACAGCCGCCATCGCCATCGCGGCCGTTCGCTCCGGCGCCCAGCACGGCCGCCTCGACCCGCGCTCCGCCGACCCGTACGGCAGCCGCGCCGTCGCCGAACTCCTCGCGGACCGCGGCGTGTCCACCCGCGTGGTCACCACCTCCGAAGAGGCCAGATCAGCGGCGGGCCCGGACACCACGCTCCTGGTGACCACCCCCGACCGGCTCACCGAACGCCAGCAGTCCCGCCTCCGCGCGGCCACCCAGGGCTCCCGGGGCCGCACCGTCCTGCTCGCCCCCGGCACCCCCTCGGTCAGCACCCTCGCGCCCGGGGTCACCGCGGACGCCACCCCCAGCCTGGACTCGACGCTCTCCCCCCGCTGCGACCTCCCCGCCGCCGAACGCGCGGGCTCCGCCGACGTCGGCGGTCTGCGCTACGACACCCTCGCCCCGAACGCCGACGCGTGCTATCTCAGCGACGGCCTCCCCAGCCTGCTGCGGCTCCCGGCCACCGAAGGCCCCGGCGACACCGTCGTACTCGGCGCCCCCGACATCCTCTTCAACGACCGCCTCGACGAGCAGGGCAACGCCTCACTGGCCCTGCAACTCCTCGGCTCACGACCCCACTTGGTCTGGTACCTCCCCTCGCTCTCCGACGACGCCGCCACCGGCGACACCGCCGACCGCGACTTCTTCGACCTCATCCCCGACGGCTGGCTCTGGGGCACCCTCCAACTCACCATCGCCGCCGCACTCGCCGCCCTGTGGCGAGCCCGCCGCCTCGGCCCACTGGTCCCCGAACGCCTCCCCGTCGCCATCCGCGCCTCCGAAACCGTCGAAGGCCGAGCCCGCCTCTACCGCAAGGCCAACGCCCGCGACCGCGCGGCCGCCGCCCTCCGCTCGGCCACCCGCACCCGCATCGCCCCCCTCATCGGCGTCTCCCCCACCCAGGCCCACGCGCCCGAGACCCTGCTCCCCGCCCTGTCCGCCAGGCTCCGCACCCCCGGCCAGGACCTGCACCCCCTCCTCTTCGGCCCACCCCCCGCCGACGACGCAACCCTCATCACCCTCGCCGACCAACTCGACGCCCTCGAAAGAGAGGTACGTACTTCATGATGGACCCGACCACTGACAACGCCGGGAGCTCCGACAGCGCCCGCTCCTCCCTGGAGTCCCTGCGCACTGAGATCGGCAAGGCCGTGGTCGGCCAGGACCCCGCGGTGACGGGCCTCGTCGTGGCCCTCCTCTGCCGCGGCCACGTCCTCCTCGAAGGCGTCCCCGGAGTGGCGAAGACCCTGCTCGTCCGCGCCCTCGCCGCATCCCTCGAACTCGACACCAAGCGCGTCCAGTTCACCCCGGACCTGATGCCTAGCGACGTCACCGGCTCCCTCATCTACGACGCCCGCACCACCGAGTTCTCCTTCCAGCCGGGCCCGGTCTTCACCAACCTCCTCCTCGCCGACGAGATCAACCGCACCCCGCCCAAAACCCAGTCCTCCCTCCTCGAAGCGATGGAGGAACGCCAGGTCACCGTGGACGGCACCCCCCGCCCGCTCCCCGAGCCCTTCCTCGTCGCGGCCACCCAGAACCCGGTCGAGTACGAAGGCACGTACCCCCTCCCCGAAGCCCAGCTGGACCGTTTCCTCCTCAAGCTCACCGTCCCCCTCCCCTCCCGCCAGGACGAGATCAACGTCCTCACCCGCCACGCGGAAGGCTTCAACCCCCGCGACCTCGCCGCCGCCGGCATCCGCCCCGTGGCCGGCCCCTCCGACCTCGAAGCAGCCCGCGCCGCGGTCGCCAAGACATCCGTCTCCCCGGAGATCACCGCCTACGTGGTGGACATCTGCCGCGCCACCCGCGAATCCCCATCCCTGACCCTGGGCGCCTCCCCGCGCGGCGCGACCGCGCTCCTCTCGACAGCCCGCGCCTGGGCCTGGCTGACGGGCCGCGACTACGTCATCCCCGACGACGTGAAGGCCCTCGCCCTCCCCACCCTCCGCCACCGCGTCCAACTCCGCCCGGAAGCCGAGATGGAGGGCGTGACAGCCGACTCCGTGATCAACGCGATCCTCGCCCACGTCCCGGCCCCCCGCTGATGGCCCTCACCGGCCGCACAGCCCTCCTGGCGGCCCTCGGCACCCTCCCGGTGGGCATCTGGGAACCCAGCTGGACCGGCATCCTCGCCGTGAACGCCCCACTGGCCCTGGCCTGCGCCTGCGACTTCGCCCTTGCCGCTCCCGTACGCCGCCTCGGCCTGACCCGCGCAGGCGACACCTCCGTACGCCTCGGAGAATCCGCCGACGTCGAACTGACCGTCACCAACCCCTCCGGCCGCCCCCTGCGCGCCCAGATCCGCGACGCCTGGCCCCCCAGCAGCTGGCACCCCGGCACCGAAGTCGAGGCCTCCCGCACCCGGTTGACGATCCCTCCCGGCGAACGCCGCCGCCTCACCACCCGCCTGCGCCCCACCCGCCGAGGCGACCACCAGGCCGACCGCGTCACCATCCGCTCGTACGGCCCCCTGGGCCTCCTCACCCGCCAAGGCAGCCACAAGGTCCCGTGGACGCTCCGGGTCCTGCCTCCCTTCACCAGCCGCAAACACCTCCCGTCCAAGCTGGCCCGCCTCCGCGAACTCGACGGCCGCACCAGCGTGCTGACCCGCGGCCAGGGCACGGAATTCGACAGCCTCCGCGACTACGTCCCCGGCGACGACACCCGCTCCATCGACTGGCGCGCCACCGCCCGCCAATCAAACGTCGCCATCCGCACCTGGCGCCCCGAGCGCGACCGCCACATCCTGCTGGTCCTCGACACCGGCCGCACCTCCGCGGGCCGGGTCGGCGACGCCCCACGTCTCGACGCCTCCATGGACGCGGCCCTGCTCCTCGCCGCCCTGGCTTCACGCGCAGGAGACAGAGTCGACCTCCTCGCGTACGACCGCCGGGTACGAGCCCTGGTCCGGGGCAAAGCAGCAGGTGACGTGCTGCCCTCGGTCGTCAACGCCTTGGCCACACTCGAACCCGAACTAGTCGAGACGGACGCCAGAGGCCTCACCTCGACAGCGCTCCGCACAGCAACCCGCAGCTCGCTCATTGTGCTGCTGACCAGCCTGGACGCAGCCCCCATCGAAGAGGGCCTGCTCCCCGTGCTCTCCCGCCTCACCCAACGCCACACGGTTTTGCTGGCCTCGGTCGCGGACCCTCACATAGAGCAGATGTCCAAGGCCCGAGGATCAACAGAAGCCGTGTACGACGCCGCAGCCGCCGCCCAGGCCCACGCGGAACGCCACCGCACGGCAGAACAACTCCTCCGTCACGGCGTAACAGTCGTGGACGCGACCCCAACAGACTTGGCCCCCGCACTGGCAGACGCATACCTGTCCCTAAAGGCAGCCGGCCGCCTCTGACAGTCAACAGTGCGTTGGGAGGGGAGAATTGGTCCTGAACGCAGAAAACCCCCGCACCCAGAGGGTGCGGGGGTTTCCCGTAATAATAGTTCGGCGGCGTCCTACTCTCCCACAGGGTCCCCCCTGCAGTACCATCGGCGCTGTGAGGCTTAGCTTCCGGGTTCGGAATGTAACCGGGCGT